>DATETD010000195.1:0-6801 GCA_035283885.1 Rhodocyclaceae bacterium | reverse complement strand
CCTCTACGGCCCGGTGCGCGGCAACGGCAAGATTATCCAAGAGTTGGAGTCGGACTTCCGCGGCGCAGGTTGGAACGTCATCAAGGTGATCTGGGGCAGCTATTGGGACCCGCTCTTGGCGCAGGACAAGAGCGGCTTGTTGCGTCATCGCATGATGGAATGCGTCGACGGCGATTACCAGACCTTCAAGGCGCGCGACGGCGCCTATGTGCGCAAGCATTTCTTCGGCAAGTACCCCGAACTTGCGCGTATGGTGGCGAACTGGAGCGACGACGATATCTGGCGCTTGAATCGCGGCGGTCACGATCCGCATAAGGTCTATGCCGCCTACGCCGCCGCGGCAGCGCATACCGGCCAGCCGACGGTGATTCTGATTAAAACCATCAAGGGCTATGGCATGGGCGAATCCGGTGAGGCGCAGAACATCACCCATCAGCAGAAAAAGATGGGCACGACCTCATTGCGCGCGTTTCGCGACCGTTTCAACTTGCCGATCAAGGACGACGAACTGGAAACCTTGCCCTATCTCAGGTTGGAGGACGGCTCGAAAGAGATGGATTACATGCGCCAACGGCGCGAGGCGCTCGGCGGTTATTTACCGACGCGGCGGCGTCAGGTCGAAGCCTTGCCGGTGCCGCCCTTAAGTGCGTTCGATAGTCTGCTCAAGGCCGGCGGCGCAGGGCGGGCGTTCTCGACCACCATGGCGTTCGTGCGCTGCTTGCAAACCATGCTCAAAGACAAGGCCATCGGTCGGCGCATCGTGCCTATCGTCGTCGACGAGTCGCGCACCTTCGGCATGGAAGGCTTATTCCGCCAGATCGGCATCTGGAATCAGGATGGGCAGAATTACATCCCACAGGATGCCAATCAATTGATGTTTTACAAGGAAGTCATCGACGGGCAGATTCTGCAAGAAGGCATCAACGAAGCCGGGGCGATGGCCGATTGGATTGCGGCGGGCACCTCGTATTCGGTCCATGGGGTGCAAACCATTCCGGTGTATGTGTTCTATTCGATGTTCGGCTTGCAGCGCACCATGGATTTGGTCTGGGCCGCCGCCGACCAGCGCACGCGCGGCTTCCTGATCGGCGGCACTGCCGGGCGCACCACGCTGAACGGCGAAGGCTTGCAGCACGAGGACGGTCATTCGCAAGTGCTCGCGGCGACGGTGCCGAACTGCCTCGCCTACGACCCGAGCTTTGCGTATGAGGTCGCCGTGATCTTGCAAGACGGCTTGCGCCGCATGGTCGAGCGTCAGGAAGACGTGTTTTATTACCTCACCGTGATGAACGAGAACTACGAGCATCCCGCACTGCCGCCGGGCAGCGAAGAAGGGATACTCAAGGGCATGTACCGGCTGCAATCCGGCGCGATGACGGTCGGCCCGCGCGTGCAACTCCTGGGTTCCGGCACGATCTTGCAAGAGGCGATCGCCGCCGTCGCCTTGCTGCGCGACGACTGGGGCGTGGAGAGCGATGTCTGGTCCTGTCCGAGCTTTAATCAACTGGCGCGCGATGGGCAAGAATGCGAGCGCTGGAACCGGCTGCATCCGGGCGAACCGGCGCGCATTTCGCATGTGGCGCAGTGTCTCGCGCCAACACACGGGCCGGCGATTGCGGCGACCGATTACCTCCGCCTATACGCCGAACAGATCCGCGCCTATGTGCCGCGCCGCTATACCGTGCTCGGCACCGACGGCTTCGGTCGCTCCGACACGCGCGAGAAGCTGCGCCATTTTTTCGAGGTCGACCGCTACTGGATTACCTTGGCGGCCTTGATGGCGTTGGCGGACGACGGCATCGTGGCGCGCGAGCAGGTTGCCGTAGCACTCGTCAAGTATCGTCTCGACGCCGACAAACCCAATCCCACCACGGTTTAAGGAGCGACGATAATGACGCAAACGGTACCAGTCGAAGTTCCGGATATCGGCGACTTCAAGAACATTCCAGTGATCGAAGTGTTGGTCAAGGTCGGCGATACGGTGGCGGTGGACGATGCGCTGGTCACGCTCGAATCGGATAAAGCCACGCTCGATGTGCCTTCCTCGGTCGCCGGGGTGATTAGCGAACTCCGGCTCAAGGTCGGCGATCGCGTCAGCCAAGGCAGCGTCGTCGCCTTGGTAAAAGTCGGCGCTGGCGAGACGGCTGCGGCCCCTGCGGCAACTCCCGATGTAGGTTGGGCTGATAAGCCCAACATGGACGCTCACATTGCGACCGATGTTGGGCTTCCTACGTCAGCCCAACCTACAGCAGCCCCTCCCGCCAAGGTCGAGGGAGGTGCGCCGTCGCTCGCTAGCGATTATCGTCCCGGCGACGCCGATCTGGTGACGGCGCCCTTGCGCCTCTCCATGCCCTCGGCGACGGCGGCGCTTGGCGACGATGTGCCGCACGCCAGTCCTTCGGTGCGTCGTTTCGCGCGCGAACTCGGCGCCGATATCGCGCAAGTTAAAGGCAGCGGGCCGAAAGGACGCATTACGCAAAGCGACGTGCAGCAGTTCGTCAAAGCGCGCCTCGGCGCAGCGGCTACGCCAGTGCCGGTCGCTGCCGCGCCGACGAACGGCGGCGGCTTGAATTTATTGCCTTGGCCTAAAGTCGATTTCGCCAAATTCGGCGCGGTCAGCGTCCAGCCCTTGTCGCGGATCCAGAAGTTGTCGGCGGCCAATTTGGCGCGCAACTGGGCGATGATTCCGCATGTCACCCAGTTCGACGAAGCCGATATCACCGAGCTCGAAGCCTTCCGCCAGACGATCAACCAGGAAGTCGCGGCGGCGGGCGGGGTTAAATTGACGATGCTGGCCTTTTTGGTCGTCGCCTGCGTTGCGGCGCTGAAAAAATATCCGGATTTCAACGCCTCGCTCGAAGAAAGCGACGGCGAACTGCGGCGCGTGCTCAAACAGTATTTCCATATCGGCTTTGCCGCCGATACGCCGCAAGGCTTGGTGGTGCCGGTGGTGCGCAACGCCGATGCGAAAAACATCTCCGCGTTGGCGCGCGAAATGGGCGAATTGGCGCACAAGGCGCGGCAAGGCAAGCTCGCGCCGACCGAAATGCAAGGCGGCTGCTTTACGATTTCGAGCTTGGGCGGCATCGGCGGCACGGCGTTTACGCCGATCATCAATGCGCCCGAAATCGCGATTCTCGGCGTTTCGCAAGCGCAAACCAAGCCGGTATGGAACGGCCAAGCCTTCGCGCCGCGCTTGATGCTGCCCTTGTCGCTGTCCTACGACCATCGCCTGATCGACGGCGCATCCGCCGCACGGTTTACGCGCTACCTCGTCCAAGTGCTGGCCGATCTGCGGCGCAGCTTGCTATAACAAAAAATCAGCGAAGGAACCCGTATGAGCCAGATCCGTTCTATCGTCGTGCCCGATATCGGCGATTACCACGAGGTGCCGGTGATCGAAATCGCCTGCAAAGTCGGCGACACCGTGACCGCCGCCGATACGCTGATTACCTTGGAATCCGATAAGGCGACTCTGGACGTGCCGGCGGGCGTCGCCGGCATGATCGTCGAATTGCATGTCAAGCCGGGCGACAAAGTCTCGATGGGCAGCATCATCGCCTCGTTGAAAGTCGGCGCTGGCGAGACGGTTGCGGCGGCGGCGACTGCGCCTTCACCGCCGCCCCCGGCAAGCGCTACGACGGCGGTCAGCGACGACATCGATTGCGAGCTGCTGGTGCTGGGCGCCGGGCCAGGCGGCTATTCCGCAGCGTTTCGCGCCGCCGATCTCGGCATGAACACGGTCTTGGTCGAGCGTTACGCCACGCTGGGCGGCGTCTGCTTGAATGTAGGTTGCATTCCGTCCAAGGCGCTGCTGCATCTGACGGCAGTGATCGACGAAGCGGCGCATCTGGCGTCCGCCGGCATCGCCTTCGCCGCGCCGACGGTGGATATCGACAAAATGCGCGCGCATAAATCGGCGGTGGTCGGCAAACTCACCGACGGTCTCGCGGCGATGGCCAAGGCGCGCAAGGTGCAAGTGGTGCGCGGCGTCGGCCAGTTTATCGACCCGCATCGCCTGGAAGTGAGTTCGACCGGCGGCGAGCGGCGCACGCTACGCTTCAAGCAATGCATTATCGCCGTCGGCAGTGTGGCGGTGCATCTGCCGTTTTTGCCCGACGACCCGCGCATCGTCGATTCGACCGGCGCGCTCGAACTGCGGCAAACGCCGCAAAAAATGCTGGTGATCGGCGGCGGGATTATCGGCCTAGAAATGGCGACGGTGTATTCGACACTAGGCGCGCGCGTCGATGTGGTCGAAATGCTGGACGGCCTGATGCTGGGCGTGGATCGCGATCTGGTCAAAGTCTGGCAGCAGCAAAACGCCTGGCGTTTCGAGCGGATTATGCTGCAAACCCAGACCGAGAGCGTTACCGCCAAGGACGACGGCGTATGGGTCAAGTTTTCGGGCGTCGATGCGCCGCTGCGCTACGATATGATTCTGCAATCGGTCGGGCGCAGCGCCAATGGTCTTCGCATCGCCGCCGATAAAGCCGGGGTGACGGTGAGCGAGCGCGGCTTGATACCGGTCGATACGCAGATGCGCACCAATGTTTCGCATATCTTCGCGATCGGCGATGTGGTCGGGCAACCGATGTTGGCGCATAAAGCGGTGCATGAAGCCCATGTCGCCGCCGAAGCGGCGGCAGGACAGAAAAGCCATTTCGACGCAAAAGTCATTCCGGGCGTAGCGTATACTCAGCCCGAAGTCGCCTGGGTCGGCGTCGGCGAGGACGAAGCCAAGCGCAACGGGCGCGCGGTGCAGATCGCCAAATTTCCGTGGGCCGCGTCGGGCCGCGCGTTGGCGAACGGCGCGGACTACGGCTTCACCAAGCTGGTGTTCGACGTGCAGACGCATCGCATTATCGGCGGTAGCCTGATCGGTCCCAGCGCCGGTGATATGATCGGCGAAGTGGCGTTGGCGATAGAGATGGGTGCGGATGCGCTCGATATCGGTAAAACCATCCATCCGCATCCGACCTTGGGCGAGACGATAGGCTTGGCGGCGGAAGTCGCTCATGGCGGCTGCACCGATTTGCCGCCGCCGAGGAAAAAATAAGGTTCAGTGGAATGGTATTCGGTAAGTTAATCTCTCGTTTCCAGAAAAAGTCCGATCATCCCTTAGGTTCGGATGAAAATTTGGAGGTGCTGTTGGCGGAGATCCCGCAGCGCGAACCGGGATATCTGCTGATGGATGTCGATCAGTGGCTCGCGGAGATGCCGACGCATGTCGAGGAAATCGGCGCCGCGCAAGCCTTGACGGCGCTGATTCGTTTGGATCAATTTTCGCGCGAGGCCGCCGACGAATTGCTGAAGCGTTACCTCGGCGCAGGACGGCGCGAATTTATGTCGGATGCGGCCTGGATGACCTTGAACGCCCATGCCTCTCATTTGTTGAACTGCTATACAGCCGCCTTGCAAGCCTTGGCGCACGCCGCGGAAAGCAGCGCCGACAAGAATCGTATGGCGCGTAGCGCGGTATGCGCCTTGCGCGCCTGGGCCTTAGGCAAGAAATTGCAGCGTTTCCGCTATCGTGCGTCGGCGCCGGAACATTGGCAGGCCGCGCACGACTTGATGCGCTTGTTGGCGCGTTGCAACTTGCTGCAAGCGTCGGTCGTGGCCTATCGCGGCGAGCAGGAGATGTCGGCCTTGACCGAGTATTTGGTCGGGGTGTATCTGGAGATGTTGCCTTTGGGCAATCTGGTGGCGCAGCAAATCGAATTCATCGATAATTTTTTGCGCTACAGCGGCGTCTTGGAGCTGACGCAGGAACCGCATGCGCACAGCAGTTTCCAGATCGATATCGCCGGCGCCAAACCGCCGCAGCGTCGCAGCGCCGATGCGACCGGCCACGCCGCGATGCGTTACTGCTCTACGGCGCGTTTACGTGCGCTATTGATGAAGCTCGCGGCGCAGATCAAACGACAGGAGGCCGTGCCGGAATGGGTGCGTAACGTACCGGCGGAAGTCGATCAAATCGAGGCGGCGATATTGTTGTTGATTTTGGCCTGGGCGCCTGCGCCGCCGCAACGTCAGAGCGAGCGCGTGCGTCAGGAAAACTCGTTGAAGGTGATTTTCGGTTTCGGCATGGTGCGGCGCATGATTGCGGCGTCGAACTTTGCGCGCTTGGGACGCACGCTCGATTACGAAGGCACCGATTTCGACAGTTTGTTCGAAGCCAATCGTTTTGGCCGCGTCCGAATCGAGAGTCAGGCCGAGGCCGAAGTCGAAGAAAGCAAGCCCAAGGTCGATCCGCTGGCGATTCTGGAAAAGCTGGAACTGGCCGGCGACAAGGCGCAGATGGAAACCTGGCGTCAGTTGGATTGCAGCGCGACCGGCTTAGGGGCGGCGTGTCCGATTTTATTGGCGCGCCATCGTATCGGCGTTTTGGTCGGATTTCGTTATCGGGATGCGATCGATTGGCGTATCGCCATTATGCGGCGCATCGGTCGCGACGAAGCCAATCGTCCGAGCATTGGATTGGAAACCTTGACCTGGCCCGCCATCTGCGCTCAGGCCAAGCCGGTCGGCGCCAGTAACGTGTGGGTGGACAAAGCCGATGCAGGCCATGACGGCTGGTCGGACGCGATCATCGTCAGCCTCGAAACCAGTGAGGTGATTTTACCCAGCGGCTTGTTTGCCGCCGGTTTGGAGGTCGAACTGCGCAGCCAGGCGGGATTTTGGCGGGTGCAGTTCAAATCGCTGCTGAATCGCGGGGACGACTACGATCACGTCGAATTTTTCCGGGTTGCGTAAGGAAATGGGGAGATCATGGCCAATGAAAAAAGCAGTTGTCCACGA
>DATETD010000194.1:0-5318 GCA_035283885.1 Rhodocyclaceae bacterium | reverse complement strand
GCTCGCGCGCGCTCAAGAATCACTGGCTATGGGGAATCGCCGCCGCCTCCTTCGTGGCGATCTTCGCGCTCGATACGCCCTTCCCGGCCATCGTCGCCGCCGCGGCCATGATCGGCTATCTGGGCGGGCGCATCAGCCCAGATACCTTCAAAATCGGCGGCAGTCACGCCCAGTCGAAGCACTCGTTCGGCCCGGCGCTGATCGACGACGCTACGCCGACGCCGGATCACGCCAAATTCGCCTGGCCGAGACTGGCGCGCGTCGCGGCGGTCGGCGCACTGCTCTGGGCAGCGCCGATGGGCGGGCTGCTCGCCGCCTACGGTTGGCAGCATACCTTGACGCAAATGAGTTGGTTCTTCACCAAAGCCGCCTTGCTGACCTTCGGCGGCGCCTATGCCGTATTGCCCTACGTCTATCAAGGCGCGGTCGGCGACTACGGCTGGTTGACGCCGCTGCAAATGATCGACGGCCTGGCCTTGGGCGAAACCACGCCGGGACCGTTGATTATGATCGTCGCCTTCGTCGGCTTCGTCGGCGGCTATGTCAAAGCATTGTTCGGCGCACAGTCGCTGTTTCTCGCCGGCGCCGTCGCGGCGACGCTTGCGACCTGGTTTACCTTCCTGCCGTCGTTCATCTTCATCCTGGCGGGCGGCCCGCTGGTCGAATCCACGCATAACGACATCAAGTTCACCGCGCCGCTCACCGCGATCACCGCCGCCGTGGTCGGCGTGATTCTCAATCTGGCGCTATTTTTCGGCTACCACGTGCTCTGGCCGCAAGGCTTCGGCGGCGGATTCGACGCGATGTCGGCGCTAATCGCCCTCGGCGCCGCCGTCGCGCTGTTTCGTTATCAACGCAACGTCATTCATGTGATCGGCGTATGCGCGCTGGTCGGCTTGTTGCTGAAAACCTTGCTATGAAAAGTCGGCGCTGGCGGGACGGACGACGCTCTTCGCTTGGATAATAGCTTAACGAGATAGCTGCCGACTCCCGGTCCAGACTCAAACGCCATTGGACAATGGCTCCTTGACGGTACATTCTTTTGTGCATACAATGATCGGTATGGAAATTGAATTCGACCCGGACAAAGCAGCGGCCAATCCTCTGAATCATGACGGGATAACCTTCGACGAGGCAAAGCACGTCTTGCTCGATCCTTTCGCCATGACACGTGAAGATCGGGATGCACTTGGCGAAGCGCGCTATGTGACCTTGGGCATGGATGAAAAAGGGCGTGTTCTGTTGGTTGTATGGACACAGCGCGGCGAACGGGTGCGTTTGATTTCAGCATGGAAGGCCAACTCATTACAACGGAGACGCTATGAACAACAGTTCTGACCCAGAGTACGATCGCTATGCCGACATGGATTTTTCCAACGCCAAGCCGGTTTCCGAGATTCCGGCGCTGGTGCGTTTGCAAGCCGAACATGCCGAGCGCAGCGGAAAGTCTCGTATCACGATGCGCGTGGATAACGCCACGCTGGCCGTGTTCAGAGCGCGCGCCGAAACGACAGGCGGCAATTACCAAACCTTGATGAACGAGGCGCTGGCGCAAGCAGCGCAAGGACTGACCTTGGTGGATGTCGTGCGGGAGACGATCAGACAGGAACTGCATCGCGCCTGAGGGCCGGTGAAGCAGCGCGTAGGTTGGGTCGGGCTTCATCAAGCCCAACATTCCGCATACAACGTTAGGCTTCATGCTGCAAAGAAATAGTCTCCAAACATCATATCTATATTCCTACCGTTGTTGGGCTTCCTTCGTCAGCCCAACCTACCGTGCTGGCCGCAGCGAGCAACCCGCAATGACGAATACGCTTGAATCCGCCTTGGCGCATCGCCCGAAAGCTGCATCGTCTATTCACTCCGAGTCGTGGTTTTATCTGCGGGAATCTGCGTCATCTGCGGACCACTGCTTTTTCCAGCATGAAAAGTCGGCTCTGGCAAGACGGATAGCGGCGCGCGCGCTCTCGCCAACCGCCGAATAATTCGATATTATTCGAACTATGGAAACTTTAACCGCTACCGAACTGCTCGCAGCACTCGGTCATGAGTCGCGACTCGCCATCTTTCGCTTGTTGATCGAGGCCGGCCCCAAGGGTATCAACGCCAGCGCGATCGGCGAGCAGTTGGGCATGGCCCCGGCGACCCTGTCGTTCCATTTGGCGCATCTGAGCCGCGTCGGCTTGATCGCAGGCGAGCGCGCCAGCCGTTTTATCCACTACTCCGCCAACTACGCGACGATGAACGAACTGATCGCCTTCCTGACCGACAACTGTTGCCAAGGTAATATCTGCTTGCCGACCGGCGTCGTCTGCGACGGTGCGGAACATATCCACACTACCTCAAGAAAGCCCCTCGAATGAACCCGCAGAAAACCGTAAATACCGCAAAAACCGTTTTAGTGCTCTGCACCGGAAATTCCTGTCGCTCGCAAATGGCCGAAGCCATTTTGAATCGCGACCTCGCAGGCTTTGCGCGCGCCCTGTCGGCCGGGACGCGCCCGCAACCCAAAGTTGCCGACGGCGCCATCGCCGCCTTGCGCGACGCCGGTCTGCCCAGCGAGGGACTGTATCCCAAAGATGTCGATGCCGTCATGAACGAGGCCATCGATCTGGTCGTGACCGTCTGCGACAACGCCCGCGAAAGCTGCCCTGTGTTTCCGCATCCCGTCCCGCGCCTCCATCTGCCGTTCCACGACCCCCACGGCGAACCGCTGGAGAGTTTCCGCACGGTGCGCGACGACATCCGCGCACGCCTGGTTCCCGCCGTGCGCGCGGCGCTTGGCCTGTAAGGAATAAGCATGTCAGCCCAATGCGCAACCACCGCTAAAGCCGCCGTCGGCGCGCCGCTGAGTCTGTTCGAGCGCTTCCTGACCGTCTGGGTCGTGCTGTGCATCGTCGCCGGCATTGCGCTGGGCCGCTGGCTGCCAGCGCTGCCGCAGACGCTAGGCCAACTCGAACTTGCGCGCGTGAATATCCCGGTCGGCCTGCTGATCTGGATCATGATTATCCCGATGCTGGTCAAGGTCGATTTCGGCGCGCTGCACGAAGTGCGCCAGCATGTACGCGGCATCGGCGTCACGCTGGTCGTGAACTGGCTGGTCAAGCCGTTTTCGATGGCCTTGCTCGGCTGGCTATTCGTGCGCCACCTGTTTGCGCCGCTGTTGCCGCCGGAGCAACTCGACAGCTATATCGCCGGGCTGATCCTGCTGGCCGCCGCGCCCTGCACCGCCATGGTCTTCGTCTGGAGCCGACTATCGAACGGCGACCCGCTATTCACCTTGTCGCAAGTGGCGCTGAACGATACGATCATGGTGTTCGCGTTCGCGCCGCTGGTCGGCCTGCTGCTCGGCATCTCGGCCATCGTCGTCCCGTGGGACACCTTGGTCGCGTCGGTGGCGCTCTACATCGTGATCCCTTTGGCCTTAGCGCAAGCTTGGCGCAAATCCTTGCTCGCCAAGGGACAAGCGCACTTCGACGCCACGCTGGAAAAGATCGGCCCATGGTCGATTTCGGCCTTGCTCGCGACCTTGGTGCTGCTCTTCGCCTTCCAAGGCAATGCCATCGTCGAACAACCGCTAGTGATTGCGCTGCTCGCCGTGCCGATCTTGATCCAAGTCTTTTTCAATGCGGCGCTGGCGTACTGGCTGAATCGCCTCGTCGGCGAAAAGCATAGTATCGCCTGCCCCTCGGCGCTGATCGGCGCCAGCAATTTCTTCGAACTGGCGGTCGCCGCCGCGATCAGCCTATTCGGCCTTCAGTCGGGCGCGGCATTGGCGACCGTAGTCGGCGTGCTGATCGAAGTGCCGGCGATGCTCCTGGTCGTCAAAACGGTCAATGCGTCGAAAGGCTGGTACGAGGCGCGCTGAATTCGGAAAACCAAACCGAATAGAAGTGCGAACATGAATTTATCCGACACGATTGACACCCATGTGCGGGCGATCGACCTTTACCGTCATGGGCGATTTTTCAGTTGCGACCGTAACGACCGCAGCCGCTCCTCGTTATAGCGCGCCGATTCGATCCACTACGACATGCTTGAAGCACGGGCTATTCCGGTCGAAAGCGCAAAATCGCCGCGACTCCGCGTCCGTCCAAACCCGGCGCTATGCTCAACTCCGCACGATGCAACTCTGCGATCCGCTGCACGATGGATAAACCCAAACCGCTGCCGCTCGGCGCGCCACCCTCCGCCATCGAAAAGTCGGCGCTGGCGAGACGGTAGAAGCGACGCGTCAATCGGCTGCGTTCGGCCTCGACGACGCCGCGACCGTCGTCGGCGACGCAGAGCTCCACGGCATCGCCGACCGTAGCGATATCGACGCGGATCCGCCGCGCCGCCGCGTGGCGCAAGGCATTGTCGACCAGATTGCGAATCGCCACGCTCAGCAAGGTCGCATCGCCGCGCACCGCCGCGTCGCCCTCGCTTAATTCCAATTCGCACTCCTGCTCCAAGGCCGCGCCCGCACTCGCGGCGAGCACCTCGGCGGCTAAGGCGCGCAAGGTCACGGTTTGGCCGCCGACCACCTGCGCATCGAGACGCGCCAGCGTCAATAGTTGCGCCACGAGATGCGTCGCGCGGTCGCATCCCAACACGATCTGCGCCAAGGCGTGCCGCCGCTCGGCCTCGTCCTTGGACCCCAGCGCCACCTGCGCCTGCGCTTTGAGCGCCGCCAAGGGCGTGCGCAACTCGTGCGCGGCGTCGGCGGTCAAACGGCGTTCGTTTTCCAGCGAACGGCCGATGCCGACGAACATTTCGTTCAAACGCGCCAGCAAAGGGCGGACTTCCGCCGGCGCGCTCTCCGCCGACAAGGGTTTGAGGTTGTCCGCCGCGCGCGCCGCGAGTTCCGCGCCGATCGCCGCCAAGGGCTGCAAGGCGCGACGAATCGCCACCGCCAGCAGCACGGCAAGCAAGGGCAAGGCCAACCATAACGGCTGCAACAAATGCTCGAGCAATTCGTGTCTGACCCGATCGCGCGCCTGGCGCTGCTCGGCGACATCGATGCGCAAACGATGCTCGACGTTCGGCGTCGAAAACACCCGCCAGTGTCGCCCCTCGACCTCGCGTTCGGCAAAGCCCGCGCCGCCCGCGCCAAGCGGAGTCTTAGGCGCGTTTTCCGACGACAACAGCAATTCGCCGTCCAGCGTCCAGATTTGAAACGCCTGCGTGCGCGCATAGCGATGCAGCAAGGGCGTATGCAGGCTTTCGACTTCGTGAATTTCGTGCAGCGACTGCGCCGCCAAAATCGACGCCGCCTGCGCCAGATGCGCATCCAGCATTGCGTCGATCTCGCGCCGCGCCTCATGATAGGTGAACGC
>DATETD010000193.1:0-2982 GCA_035283885.1 Rhodocyclaceae bacterium | reverse complement strand
CCTGCGCGACACCCCCTACTTCGCGCGCCTGGCGAGCTATCGCTTCGCCTCGGGCCACAGCAGCCACGCCGACCGCATCGCCACGATCCGTCAAGTCTGGGCCGATCATGGCGTACTGATCGATACGCACACCGCCGACGGCGTCAAGGTCGCGCGCGAACACCGCCTGCCCGGCATCGCCACCGTGGTGATGGAAACCGCGCAGCCGGTTAAATTCGCCGAAACCATTCGGGAAGCGTTGGACATGGAGCCGCAACGTCCGGCGGAACTTGCCGGACTCGAAACCCTGCCGCAGCGCGTCGAAACGGTAGACGCCGACGTCGATCAAGTCAAATCGATTATCGTGCGGCGCTGCGCATGAAAAGTCGGCGCTGACGGGACGGTAGGCCGAACGCCAAAAGCAGCCCATGGGACTCCCTCAAACAAAACCCATCTTCGACGCCGCCGCCTACCTGGAATGGGAGGCGACGCAGTCGGAACGTCATGAATTCGTTGCAGGCGAAGCCTTCGCCATGGCCGGCGCCGGAGACGCTCATAATACGATCGCGGGAAATCTGTTTATGAGCTTGAAACAAGCGCTTAAAGCCAGTCCCTGCCGCGTCTATATGTCGAACATGAAAGTCCGCATCGATAAAGTCGACGCGTTTTTCTATCCGGATGTCTTCGTCACTTGCGATCGCAGCGACCGCGTACCGGATGCCGATTTCGCGAAACGCCATCCGCTGCTGATCGTCGAGGTTTTATCGGACTCCACCGCGGCCTACGATCGCGGCTTGAAGTTCGAATATTATCGGCAGATACCCGATTTACGCGACTATGTGCTGATCGAAACCGAACGCGCGCATGCCGACTTGTTCAGTCGCAACGATGCGGGTCTATGGGTGCTCCGCCCCATAGGGCCGGGCGAAACGCTCGACCTCTCCAGCATCGGCCTGGCGCTGCCGCTGGAGAGTTGCTACGAGGACATCATTGCTAGAACATAGACCCAAATGACACAATTGACATATTCCTGGTGAATCGCCATATCGTCCAACCGCCTAAACCGTCAAAGGAATCCACCATGGAGCTTGTCATCGAGAGACATTCGCCTTCGGAATTCTAATTTTTGGAACCTTACCCAGTGAAGTACACGACTGAACGAGGCTAGGCATTGACCTTATATATCCGTCTTGGTATAAATGCGTATGATTCGACTCACTCCCAGTCTTGCGTGTGAAAAACCCCTGCATTGGGTGGCATCGGCAAAAAAGGACTACTTGGCTACTTGGCCTTTCCCACCGAGGTGCAGGATCAAATGGGCTATGCCTTGGGCTTGGCGCAGCTGGGCGCCTCAAACGCGCCCAAGCGGACTATGAAGGGACTACACCATGAACGACATTACCCATGGCAGCTCAAATGTTTTCTCCGATCTAGGCTATGCGGATTCCACCGAACGTCAGACCAAGACACGCCTAGCCCTAGCCGTGAATGAACTGCTGAAAAGCCGCAAGCTGAAACAACGGGAAATCGCCGCGCTGCTGGCCATCCCGCAACCCAAAGTCTCAGCCCTGAAAAACTACCGGCTCGATCAGTTTTCGGTCGAACGCCTGATGGAGTTTCTGACGGCGCTCAATCAGGACGTGGAAATCACCATCCGCTCGCGCGCAGATTCCACTGGGATTGGACATATTTCCGTATTGGCGGCGCAACACTGACACTCACGACCGCTTTAATTCCGCTGCTGGATTGACTGTCAGCGCCGAAATTTCGACGCCGACTCTCCGACACGGATCGCCACCACGAACCGCATTTCCACGTTGAATATGCCGAAATGGAAGCCGCATTCGCCATCGGCAGCGGCGAGATTCTGGCTGGCGAATTGCCCTCGGCCAAGCGTCGGCTGGTGCAGGCCTGGATCGAGATTCACCGCGAGGATTTACTGGCGGACTGGAAACTTGCCGTCGAAGGCCGCGAAGTCTTCAGAATAGACCCGTTGAGATAAGGAGCACGTCATGACTTACCGCATCGCCGCCGCCCCGCTACCGGAATCCCGACTCTTGCTGACCTTCGTCCATGGCGAACAACGTGTGTTCGACGTCTCGCCCTACTTGGATAAGGGCATCTTCACGCAACTCAAAAACCCGGACTACTTCGCCCAAGTGCGCGTCGTCTCCGGTCATGTCGAGTGGCCGCACGAACAAGACTTCAGCCCGGACACTCTTTATTTGCGTAGCGTTCCGGTTAAAGCCGGTCGAGACTACATATTTCCGGCATAAAAATACACTATTTACAAGTAAATCACCGCCGGGAACACCGTCACCGCCAGCGCCAGCACCAGCCATTCCATGTTGTAACGCGCCAGCACCCCGGTAAAGTGCAACACCAGCACGACGATGGCGACGATGTAATAAAGTATGAATAGCATGATCTTCTCCGCAGCAATAAATTACGTTATAGTATAAAAATTCAATATTCGTGCATCGATGCGCCTCAACCGTGCGCTGGATTCTAGCATCGATGCTGCATCGATTCGGCTGAATCTCGGGCAGTACCTACAACGCTCCGGCCAGCCACAGTTTGCCCAAGGTCGTGAGGAAAAACGCCTCGTCGGCTTGTTTCTCGTAACGGTTGCGCAAGGACGGCAATGTCAGTTTGTCGCGCAATTGCTGCGCCGCCGGATGCTGCAACACAAAGCTGCCCAAACTTTGGCCAGGGCCGACTTCGAGGAAGATGCGCCCTTCTTCGGCCAGCAACTTGGCCAGACCCGGCGCGAAGCGCACGGTCTCGACGGTGTGGCGCGCCCAATAGCTCGGATCGGTCGCTTCGGCTTCGGTGACCCAGTCGCCGGTCAGATTCGATAGGTACGGAATCTGCGGCGCGCGTAGTTCGAAGCCTTTGACCAATTCGACCAAGGGTTCGCGCAAGGGGGCGAGCATATGCGAATGAAAGGCGTGGGTGCCGGGCAGACGGCGCGAGACGATTTCGTCGCCGCGTAGTTTTTCT
>DATETD010000192.1:0-5715 GCA_035283885.1 Rhodocyclaceae bacterium | reverse complement strand
AGATTGCAATCGACATGACTTATTCCTCGCCAGCACTGGCTTTCAGGCGGTTGATACGGGACTCGCTCCACTGCTTGAGCAGCAGGATAAACACCGCCAGCAACAGCAGCAGACTGGCGACGCTGAACGCAGCGACGTGGTTGTATTCGTTGTAAAGAATCTCGACATGCAGCGGCAGCGTATTGGTCATGCCGCGAATATGGCCGGACACCACCGACACCGCGCCGAACTCGCCCATGGCGCGCGCATTACACAAGATAACGCCATAAATCAGCCCCCATTTCACATTCGGCAAGGTCACGCGCCAAAAGGTCTGCCAGCCGGTCGCGCCGAGCACGATCGCCGCCTCTTCCTCTTCACGCCCCTGCGCCTCCATCAAGGGAATCAGTTCGCGCGCGACGAACGGAAAGGTAACGAACACCGTCGCCAGCACGATGCCCGGCACCGCAAAAATAATCTTCAAATCGTGTTCCGCCATCCAGCCGCCAAACCAACCTTGCGCGCCGAACACCAGCACATAGATCAAGCCCGCAATCACCGGCGAAACCGAAAACGGCAGATCGATCAAGGTAATCAGCACCTGCTTGCCGCGAAACTCGAACTTGGCAATAGACCACGCCGCCGCAACGCCGAACACCAGATTCAACGGTACGGCGATCGCGGCGGCAATCAAGGTCAGCTTGATCGCCGACAGCGCATCTTCTTCCAGCAGCGCCGCAAAATACACACCCCAGCCTTTGCGCAAGGCCTCGACAAACACCGTCAGCAACGGCAGCAGCAAGAAGATAGCGAAAAACAACAACGAAAGCGTCAATATGGTGCGGCGCACCCAAGGCGCTTCGCGCGTGGCCGGGCTGGCTTGGTAATCGCGCGGTGCATTGGCGGCTGGAATGGGCAATGAGACGGTCGCGGACATTAGTTTTTCCCCCTTGCCGATTTTCTCTGCCGCGCCGCGCTCCAACCCTGGAGCATATTGATCGCCAACAGTATCGTGAATGAAAACAACAGCATCACCACCGCAATCGCCGTAGCACCCGCATAGTCGTACTGCTCCAGCTTGCTGATGATCATTAACGGCGTAATTTCCGACACCATCGGCAGATTGCCGGCGATGAAAATCACCGAACCATATTCGCCGACGGCGCGCGCAAACGCCAATGCAAATCCCGTCAGCAAGGCCGGCCCGAGTATCGGCAGGATCACATGGCGGAAAATCTGCCAACGATGCGCGCCCAGACTCGCCGCCGCCTCTTCCAGCTCGACCTCCATGTCTTCGAGCACCGGCTGCACCGTGCGCACCACGAACGGCAGCCCGATAAACACCAGCGCCACCAGCACGCCCCAGGGCGTAAAGGCGATCTTGACGCCATACGGCGCCAATAACGCGCCGATCCAGCCGTTCGGCGCATACAAGGCCGTCAAAGCGATCCCCGCCACCGCCGTCGGCAAGGCGAACGGCAAATCCACCAAGGCGTCGATCAGACGCTTGCCCGGAAAGCGATAGCGCACCAGACACCACGCCAGCATCAAGCCGAACAGCGCATTGATCGCGCCGGCCAACAAGGATGCGCCGAACGACAGTCGATACGAAGCCAGCACGCGCGGCGCGGTGACGACCTGCCAGAACTGGTCGAAAGAAAGCGTCATCGTCTTGGCGAACACCGCCGACAGCGGGATCAGCACGATCAGCGACAGATACGCCACGGTAAAGCCCAAGGACAGGCCAAACCCCGGCAGCACATGAAAGCGTTGTTTAAGCAGCATTTTTATCGCCCGGTGGAGAATTGCCGGGCAGTCTAGCCCTCGCATGCGACGCCGCCAACCAAGAAAAATTCACATGCTTATTCCTCATTCGCGCATAAGGATCGACCCCGTCTACGGAATAAGCAAAGCACTATTTCTTGGTTCGAATTCGCGGCGCGCTTGCCTAGAATCCGCTCATCTTCACTACAAGGGAATACCGCCATGTTACGCAAAAACCTCGTCAAGAGCCTGATCGCCGCCGCCGTGTTCGCCGCTCATGCCAGCTACGCCGCCGATATCAGCCTGCTCAACGTCTCCTACGATCCGACGCGCGAGCTGTATCAAGACTTCAACGCCGCCTTCGCCAACTATTGGCAAGGCAGAACCGGCGATAAAGTCACCGTCAAGCAATCCCACGGCGGTTCGGGCAAGCAAGCGCGCGCCGTGATCGACGGACTCGAAGCCGATGTAGTGACGCTGGCTCTCGCCTATGACATCGACCAGTTGCACGACAAAGCCAAACTCATCCCCGCCGATTGGCAAAAACGCTTGCCGCATAACGCCTCGCCTTACACCTCGACCATCGTGTTTTTAGTGCGCAAAGGCAACCCGAAGCAGATCAAAGACTGGGGCGATCTAGTCAAACCCGACGTCGGAGTAATTACGCCGAATCCCAAGACCTCGGGCGGCGCACGCTGGAACTACCTCGCCGCTTGGGCCTACGCCAAGCAATTGCCCGGCGGCAACGACGCGAGCGCCCAGGAATTCGTTAAAAAACTGTTCGCCAACGTCAAAGTACTCGATTAGGGCGCGCGCGGCTCGACCACGACCTTCGTCGAACGCGGCATCGGCGACGTGCTGCTCGCCTGGGAAAATGAAGCCTACCTCGCGATCAAGGAACTCGGCCCGGATAAATTCGAAGTGGTGACGCCTTCGCTCTCGATCCTCGCCGAACCGCCGGTGAGCGTGGTCGATAAAGTCGTCGATAAGCGCAATACACGCACCGTCGCCACCGCCTATCTGAACTATCTCTATTCGCCCGCAGGCCAGGAGATTGCCGGCAAGCATTATTACCGTCCGATCGATAAGGCCGCCGCCGCCAAATACGCCAAGCAATTCGCCCCGGTCAAACGGGTCACCATCGACCAAGCCTTCGGCGGCTGGACCAAGGCGCAGAAGACGCACTTCGACGACGGCGGCGTGTTCGATAGCATTAGCGCGCGCTGACGCCGCCGTAGTGAAAAGTCGGCGCTGGCGGGACGGATGGCATGCCTTTGATTCTTTTCGTGCTTTTCGTGCTTTTCGTGGACGCCGGCGTGTTCCGAGAGAAAAAGAAATTCAAGACCCGCGTCGATGCGCCGTTAAATCGCTCAAGACTTCCATTTCACCCCACCTCCGACGAGCGCCTGCAATCCATGGTCGAGGCGTTCGCCGCACAAACGGAGTTTCAGGAAAAGATCATGAGCGATATCGACGATTTTCTAAACGACATTTTCGAACCTAGCGCAGCTAGCCAAGCCGGCGCCGAATTCGAACCGCCGGCAGAGTACAAGAACTCCAAAAGCGTGCCGCTGCAAGTCAAGGCGGCGATCGTCTACCACCAGCAAGCGGATCGACCCAAAGCGCCGACGTTTCATGGCCGCACCAATATCGTGTCGATGTCCGGGATCTCCGTCATCCTCGAAAAAAATATCTTCAGCAAAGACGACGTGACCGTATGGTTGTCCATTCCGCCGCGTCATCTTGGCGGGACGCAGAAATTCATCCAAGCGACGGCGAAGATGATCAGTACGGTGTTCTCATCAGAACTGGATGCCTT
Source organism: Rhodocyclaceae bacterium (assembly GCA_035283885.1). Classification (GTDB taxonomy): domain Bacteria; phylum Pseudomonadota; class Gammaproteobacteria; order Burkholderiales; family Rhodocyclaceae; genus DATETD01. The sequence goes on along the minus strand of DATETD010000192.1, from coordinate 2,153 downwards.
CCGAGTCGCGCTCAACTTCCTTCAATTCAAGCAAAACGGCGAAGAAATTCTCAAAGACGTCATCAACGCAATGTAAGTTCACCAGTTAAGCTCACCAGCGGCTGAACGGATGCAGCGATAGGTTGGAGTTGTAATAGCGCGCATCCGCGGTGACTTCCTCGCCGACCCAATCGGGCTTGACGAAGGCTTGGTCGATGGCGTCGAGTTCGATCTCGGCGACCACCAGTCCTTGATTTTCGCCGAGGAATGCGTCGACTTCCCAGTCGAAGCCATGCTCATGCACGACATGGCGATATTTCTCCACCAAGGGGCCGTCGCACAGTTTCAGCAGTTGCTGCGCCTCGTCGAGAGGAATCGCATATTCGAACTCGGCGCGCGCGCCACCCGCGTTCGCGCCTTTGATCGTCAGATACCCCTGCCCTCCGGCCACGCGCACGCGCACCGTGCGCTGCGGGTCGCGGCTCAGATAGCCTTGGCAGTAATACACCCCCGGCGCGCTGCGCCACGCGTCGGTTTTAGGCAGAAACTTGCGTTCGATTTCCAATGGCATGACTATTCGCCCTCGATCTCTTCCCGGCTCAATCCGGTCGCTTGCATAATCAGCTCGATCGCGACGCCGATCGCCAGCATATTGCGGGCGACTTCGATCTTGCCCTCGATCTTGCCCTCGACCTTACCGTCGATCTTGCCTTTATCGTATTTCTCTTCCATGCCGTATCGGTCTGCCGCATCGCGCAACTGCCAATATTCATAGACTTCGAGCTCCTGTTGGCTCCAGGCGTTCATCGTGGCTTGGACGTAGGCTTCTTTCAGTTCGGGAATCGCCTCCGCGCTTTTGGGAATCATCGTCAGCTTGCCGGCGTTCTTGATGAAATAGATCCACTTATCGACGATGCTTTCCAGTTCGCCTTCCTGTTTATCGAATTTTCTCAATTCGATAAAGTTGAATTCGAAATCGCGCAATTCCTGTCGCAAGGTTTCTTTATTCAGAATCAGATGACGAGTCAGGTAGCCGTCGCCGTCGAACGAATTGAAATCCAGAATGCCGATAAAGATGACCTGATTCAGTTTCGGATACTCGTCGCCGCCGACGATTTGCGCCGTGTAAGCCTTTGCCGTGTAATACAAAGCGCGCTTATCGAAGCCCGGATTATCCTTGACCTGCATTTCGACGATAAACGTCACCCCACGGCGATCGGTCGCCTTGATATCCAGAATAGTTTCTTTGAGTATCGGCAAATCGGGCGCCTGCCACGGGTTTTTGAGCGTAATCGCCTTGATCCGTTTCTCGCCTTGCAAATCGAGCACGGCGTTGAGAAAACCGATCAATATCTCCGTATGCTGCTCGTTGCCGAAGACTTTCTTGAAGGCGATATCCGTTTTGACGTCAACAAATCGCATAAGCGGACTCCATTAGTTTATCGAGGGCGAAGCGGCGGCGATCCAGCGATTCAGCACGCTGCGCGCCGCCGGGATCAGCTCGCCCGCCGTCAGTCCGACCGGTCCCTGTCCTTGAGCGACGCAACGATCGGCCGCCGCACCATGCAGATGCACCCCTGCCGTCAATGCCTGCCACGCCGGCCAACCTTGCGCCAGCAAAGCGCCGACGATGCCGGCAAGCACATCGCCGCTGCCGCCGCCGGCCAGCCCCGGATTGCCGGTGGTATTGATGCGCCACTGACCGGTAGCGTCGGCGACCACGCTGCCGTTGCCCTTGAGCACCACGACGGCGTGGTAGCGTTGCGCCAATTGCAGTGCGGCGGCGATGCGATCCGCTTGCACCTGCGCGGTGTCGACGCCGAGTAGGCGCGCGGCTTCGGCGGGATGCGGCGTCAATACGGTCGGCGCATGGCGTGCGGCGACGCGTTCGCCGAGATCGGGACGGCGCGCCAGACGATTCAGCGCATCGGCGTCGAACAGCACCGGAAAGTCGGCGCTGACGAGACGGATCAGCCACGCGTCCGCCGCCGGCGTATCGCCCAAACCGGGGCCGACGACCGCGGTCGAGGCCATGGCGATCGCCTCCTCGGGCGCGCGCAGCATCAATTCTGCGTGCTGCGGGTCGAGCGCGAGGCGTTCGAGCAGACCGACATACACCCGCCCCGCGCCCAGATGCAGCGCGGCGCGCGCGGCCAGCAAGGCCGCGCCCGTCA
>DATETD010000191.1:0-24474 GCA_035283885.1 Rhodocyclaceae bacterium | reverse complement strand
CCGCGGGCGGCAGCGGCAGTTCGCGCTTCTTCGATATCGTCGGCGGCGCCTCGCCGAACTGCCGCATCACCTATCAGGAGGCTACACTTAGTGGTACGGCTATTGTCGCACCGGTGCTTTCACTGGTAACATCGGGGTGTTAACGTAACGTGTAGCGTCGAGTCGCATTTGACTTATTTTACTGAGGAGAACGAAAATGAAACAGAAAGGTTTTACGCTGATTGAGCTGATTGTGGTGATTGTGATCCTCGGTATTCTGGCGGCCACGGCGTTGCCGAAGTTTATCGATTTGCGCACGGACGCCGGAGCTTCAGCGGCTCAAGGCGTCGCCGGCGCTCTCAACTCGGCATCATCCGTCAATTTTTCAGCTTCTTTGGCCAGAGGGTCGGCCGGTGCAGGCGTTGTTCCAGTGGGGGGCGCAGCGTCTTCATGTAGTGCGTTGGCGGCTGCGTTGCTGCAAGGCTTTGACGCGGCGACATCAGCAGGATTCTCGATCACCGGTGCGGTTGCAGCCGCATGCACCGCTGGCGAAGCATTTACCTGCGGCATATCGCATACAACGCCAAGTTCGACTTCCACCACGGCCTCGCTGCTCTGCGTCGGCTGACTCCTTAAGGATTCGTCCAAAGGCAAGTCGTTATGGCTTGCCTTTTCCATTTATGAGCACCGTCAACCTTGTTGCGCAACGCCTTTTCGAGGTGTTTCGTCAAATCGTTCCACCGCCCGCCGAGTGGAAAAGTACGCATAAAAAAGGCAAGGCCCGCGCCGAGGATCTCGCGCCGAGCCTAGCTCGCTTCCACAAACAAGCCAAAGAACTGCGCAAAAAACATCGCCTCGGGGTTATTTCGCGAGCGCGCGTTGTCTTCGCCCTACAACGCGAAATGAACGCCGCCGGCTATCCGGCGGAAATGTCGCGCCAAGTATTGTTCTCCCTCATCGTCTCAGCCTTCGTCGGCAAAGACTGATTCGATCCAAGCAGCCATGCTGACGCATATTTGGTTATGGCTGGGTCGGTGGGCCGCCTATAAAGGCCTGACCGGCGTCGCCGACACCTGCCTACGATTCGCCGGAGACGGCAAAGGCGCGGCACAAGCGGACGCCTTGTTTCGTCTAGGACAAAGCCTGAATGCGCGCGAGCGCTTCGAAGACGCCGCTGAAACCCTCGAAAAAGCCGTGTTGACCGCACCACATCATGCACGCGCATGGTGTGCTCTCGGCGTATCGCGCCGACAATTGGCCGACATGCCCGCAGCACGCGCCGCCTATGAGCGCGCACTGTCGATCGATGCAAACTATCCGGATGCACGCGTCAATTTAGGTGAATGGCGCCTGGTGTCCGGCGACGCCGAAACCGCTTTAACTCATTTCGACAAAGTCCTCGCAAGCAACCCGCGTCACTACGAAGCGCTAAACAACAAAACAGCGGCGCTAATCGAAGCCGGTCGCCACCGCGAAGCCGAAGAGGTCGCTAACGAAGCCTTGCGGCTTTACCCGCAAAGCGCTCCGCTGCATGTCAATTTAGGCAATGTCTATGCCGAGTTGCCCAAGGCGAGGGAAGCCGCCGAGGCCTACCGTAAAGCTCTTGAATTGGACCCGCAATCGGAAGAGGCGGCGCTAAGTCTAGCCGCGCTACTCGGCTCGCAGGAATTGCTTGCGAGGGCGATCGAATTCCTCAAAAAACAGATACTCATCAAGGGCGAGTCGCCGGATCGACTGTGCCGCTTGGCGATGGCTCAGGTGGGACAAAAAGCATATAGCGATGCGCAAAACACCTGTCGGCGCATCCTGGAAAAGCACCCGAACCATATTGCCGCTTTAGTGACCCTGAGCAATGCGGTAGGCGCATTGGGCAATGCCGAAGAGGCGATGTCGATCACCCAGCAGGTTATCGCGCTACGACCGGATTTGTCGTCGATCCACTCGAACATTCTGTTCGAATCGACATATTCTGAAAAACTATCGCGACAAGAGATTTTCGAGCTTCATCTGGAATGGGCGAGTCGCCATGAGCACCCCTTGTTGCAACGACCGGCATACCGAAAACCGCGACCGCTGGCCGCCGACGGAAATCGAAGGTTAAGAATAGCTTATGTTTCCGGAGATTTCAGCTCGCATCCTGTCGGCTTCTTGATCCGCGACATCCTGCGCGATCACGATAAACGCCGATTCGAGACGTGGTGCTATTCCCAAGTCACGTTTCCCTGCCACGTCACGGAGCAAATCAAATCGTTTGCCGACCACTGGAACGACTGCTTCTTCCTCAACGACGAACAGCTCGCGGAACGAATCGCCGAAGACGAAATAGATATTCTTGTAGACCTTTCCGGCCATACCGCCAAAAATCGCCTTCGAACGTTTGCGATGCGCCCCGCGCCGGTTCAAGCGACATGGATAGGCTACTTCCATTCGACCGGCCTATCGAGCATCGATTATTTCATCACCGATCCTTACTCCACGCCACTGGACGGCGGGCAGTATTTCTCCGAACAACCCGTCTATTTACCGCACTCGCGTTTCTGTTACAGCCCGCCGACTTACGCCCCCGACGTCCGCGATCTTCCTTGCGAGCGCAACGGCTACATTACCTTCGGCAGCTTCAATCGTCTATCGAAGCTGACGCCGCCGGTAGTCGAAACCTGGTCCGCGATCTTGTCGGCACTACCGGAATCGCGACTAATTCTCAAGACATCGGGATTACAGGAAGAGGAAGGCAAAGAGCGGATTCGCGCGCAATTCGCCCACTATGGCATCGACACGAACAGGCTCGATTTGCGAGGGCCGTCAAACCACCATGAAATGTTCGATCAATATGGCGAAATCGATATCGGCCTCGACCCGTTTCCGTTCAATGGCGGCATGACCACTCTGGAAACGCTCTGGATGGGAATCCCGGTGATCGCATTGCGCGGCGATAGCGTGGTGTCGTTGCAATCGACGGCGCTACTGGAAAATATCGGCCTGCGCGAATTGATTTTCGACTCCACGCAAACCTATATCGCCGGAGCGATTGCGCTCGCCCACGCCCCTCGGCATTTAGACCGATTGCGTCAGGAAATGCGTATCCGCATGACCCGAAGCCCGCTGTGCCAACCGGAAGTCTTCACTCACGAATTGGAGTTTCTGTATTTGCGCATGTGGAAGGCATGGCAAGAGCAGCGAAAACTCGGCGCGGAAATCGTTTCGGCGCCACCGGAGTCAAAACAAAAGGTGCTGCATGTCGGCTGCGGCGGTGCGGATCGCCGCTCTATGCCCCAATATTTTCAAGGCCGTACTTGGCAAGAAATTCGCCTCGATATCAACCCGGAGGTATTGCCCGATGTCGTGGCCTCGATGCTGGACATGACCGCCGTCGAAACCGCTAGCGTCGACGCCGTGTTCTCATCGCACAATATCGAGCATCTATACCCCCACGAAATACCGATCGCGCTGAGGGAATTTTGCCGCGTCCTAAAACCGGACGGATTGCTGGTCTTGACCTGCCCCGATCTTCAGTCCGTTTGCGCACTCGTCGCGGAGGACAAGCTCGACACCCCGGCCTATGTTTCCCCCATGGGGCCGATCGCGCCGCTCGATATTCTGTACGGGCATCGAGGATCGATGCTTAAAGGCAATCTCTATATGGCGCATAAAATGGGGTTTACGGCGGCTACGCTCGAAAAGGCATTGATCGAAGGAGGATTCGCATCGTGCGAAATCGTGCGCGGCGCCCACTTCAATTTAATGGCGATTGCCTACCCTACAGCGCCACCCCCAGAACGGCAGCAAGCGGATATGGCCGCATGCTGGCCCGTAGAATCGACTCGAAGAACACCCGACCCATCGGCGCACTGAAAAAATCCACTGCGCCATACGCAAAACTCGGCGCTGGCGAGACGGATAGGTCGAAGCACCCCCGCCATCCCGCCCAAACCCGATTTACTTCGACGCGCTCTTGCCGCTATCGGCGGTTTTCCCCGTCTCTTCCTTGCCTTGCGCGGCGTTGTCTCCCAGTATATTTTTCAGTGGGCAGATGCTGAAGGCGGGGCATTTCTTGCAACCGGCTACGATAGCGATTGGACATACGGTCATTTCATTTCTCCTTGATTGGCTAGTGTAAAAAATGGCTACATCGGCTGAAACTTAGACGCGCACCGCCTGATACCGTACTGCCGGGATGCGACGGCGACTACCTTACCATCGAACCTCCTTGCGCTAAATCAAGAACTTCGCGACGAATGACCCTTATCTGCTCAACCCCTACGGATTCGCGCCGCTTCGGCGGGATAGAACGCCTATATGGCGCAGGCGCATTGCAGCGTGCGGCGGCGGCTCATGTAGTGGTGATCGGCATCGGCGGCGTCGGCTCCTGGGCCGCCGAAGCCTTGGCGCGCTCGGCGATCGGTCGCTTGACGCTGATCGATCTCGATCATATCGCCGAGTCGAACATCAATCGCCAGATTCATGCGCTCGAAGACAGCTTAGGCGCCGCCAAGGTCGTCGCGATGGCGCAACGGATCGCGGCGATCAATCCGGCGTGCCGCGTCGATTGCATCGAGGACTACATCGACGAAGCGAATATCGCCGCACTGGTTCCCGCCGCCGATGCGATTATCGACGCCATCGATAATGTGCGCGCCAAGGCGGCGCTGATCGCCCATTGCCGCAGGCTCAAACAGCGCATCGTCACCACGGGCGGCGCAGGCGGGCGCATCGATCCGACGCGCATCGAGGTGACCGACTTATCGCGCACCGTTCAAGATGCGCTGGCGTCCAAGGTGCGCGCGCGTTTGCGCAAGCTTCATGGTTTCCCGCGCGATCTCGATAAGAAATTCGGCGTCGAGTGCGTGTTCTCGCCCGAGCAAATCGTCCGTCCGAACCGGACCGACGCGGCCTTATATGGACTTTCGTGCGCCGGCTATGGCTCCTCGGTCGCGGTGACCGCCGGTTTCGGCTTCGCCGCCGCCGCGCGCGTGCTCGCCGGTATACTCATGCCATGAATCCATCCCCGGTCATTCTCGTTACCGGCGCCGCGCGCCGCGTCGGCGCCGAAATTGCGCGCACGCTGCACGCCGCCGGCGCGCGCGTCGCGATCCATTGCCGCGCTTCGCACGTCGCAGCGACGGCGCTGGCGCAAACGCTCAACGCCGCGCGCGCCGACTCGGCGCTGGTCGTAGAAGCGGATTTGCTCGACACCGCCGCCTTGCCGCGTCTCGTCGCTACGGTCGGAGCGGCATTCGGCGCACTCGACGGCCTGGTGAATAACGCCTCGTCGTTCTACGCCACGCCGCTGGCGACCCTCGATGCGAACGACTGGGACGATTTGATCGGCTCGAATCTCAAAGCGCCGTTATTTTTGACGCAAGCCGCCGCGCCGTATCTGGCGCGCTCATTGCTGGTCGGCGGCGGGGCTATCGTCAATATCACCGACATCCACGCCGAGCGCCCGCTCAAGGATTATCCGCTGTATTGCGCCGCCAAAGCCGGGCTGTTGGGCCTGACCCGCGCTTTGGCGCTGGAACTGGCGCCGCAAGTGCGCGTCAATGCGGTCGCACCCGGCCCGATCGAATGGCCGGAAAACGCCGACGACTTCCCGCATGACGAACGGCTCGCCATCGTGGATCACACCTTGCTGAAGCGCGTCGGCGCAAGCAGCGATATCGCGCGTACCGTAAAATTCCTGCTTTTCGATGCGCCTTATGTCACCGGACAAGTCATCAATGTCGACGGCGGACGTAGCGCGCACCTTTAATCGTCCATTCGTCTTCGATACATGAGTTCATCCGCCATTGCGCCGCCCCTCCCATCGCCCTCCGCCCGACAAGCGCAAAAATCCGCCTTCGAGGCCAACAAACTCGCCAAACGTTTGCGGCGCGAAGTCGGTCAGGCGATCGCCGATTTCAATATGATCGAAGCCAACGATAAGGTCATGGTTTGCCTTTCGGGCGGCAAAGACTCCTACGCACTGCTCGATATCTTATTATTTTTACGCGACCATGCGCCGATCGACTTCGAGCTGATCGCCGTCAATCTCGATCAAAAACAGCCGGGCTTCCCCGCCGAGGTGTTGCCGAACTATCTGACCGAACGCGGCGTGCCGTTCCATATCGAGAACGAAGACACCTACGCTATCGTCAAGCGACTGATTCCCGAAGGAAAAACGACCTGTTCGCTGTGTTCGCGCTTACGCCGCGGCGTGTTGTACCGCGTCGCGGGCGAACTCGGCGCCACCAAGATCGCATTGGGTCATCATCGCGACGACATTTTGCAAACCCTGTTTCTGAATATGTTCTTCGGCGCCAAGCTCAAGGCGATGCCGCCGAAACTGGTGTCCGACGACGGGCGCAACATCGTGATCCGCCCGCTGGCGTATTGCCGCGAAGCCGATCTCGACAAATGGGCGACCGAGCGCGCTTTTCCGATCATTCCGTGCACCTTATGCGGCTCGCAACCGAATCTGCAACGACAACAGATCAAGGAAATGCTGCGCGATTGGGAGCGCCGTTTTCCGGGTCGCATCGAGTCGATGTTCAAAAGCCTGTCGCATATCGTGCCCTCGCATTTGTTGGACCCGAATCGATTCGACTTCAAATCGCTGCGCGCCACCGGCGCGCCGTATCCGGACGGCGATATTGCTTTCGATAGCGCCTTCGATAGCGCCTTCGATAGCGACTCCGTGCCGACCGAAGCGCCGATCCAGTTCGCTCCCAGGGAATCTTCATGATAAACGCACGCCGCTTACCGGCGAACCACGGTATCGTCTGGCTGGCCGCAGGCTTCGCCCTGTACCGCCGCAATCCGCCGATATTGATCGCGCTGACATTCGCTTATTTACTCACGGTGATCCTCGTCAGCCTGATTCCAGTGGCGGGATCGTTTCTACTGCCGCTGATGCTGCCGACCTTGACGGTATTGCTGGCCAACGGCTGCCGCGCCATTCAGACCGGACAGCCGCTACCGCTCCGACTTTTAAGCAGCGGCTTGACGCAACAACGTCAGGTACTAGTGCAACTGGGCGGCCTGCACCTCTTGGGCTCGACCGTGCTGGTGCTGATCAGCCTGGGATTCGGTACGCAAATCGATGTGAGCGACGGACTGAGTCCCGAAGAAGCCTCCCAATTGTTGAGCGAAGTCGCGCTGATGCTGGCGCTCGCCGCCCCCTTGCTGATGGCGTTTTGGTTCGCGCCCTTACTGGCGGTTTGGGACAATATCCCCGCCGTCAAATCGGTGTTTTTCAGCTTTGTCGCCAGTTGGCGCAATTGGCGCGCATTTTCGATGTATGGCTTGGCATTGACGGTGGTCGGCATCGTTCTGCCCGGATTGATACTGGCGATCGCCGGCATGATCTCGCCCATCGTGCTCGATACGCTATCGACGCTACTGCGCATGCTGATGATTTTCGTGCTGGCGCCGACCTTGGTCGCCAGCGTTTATCTCTCGTATCGCGACGTATTCGCCCCGCCCCGCGTCGACGAACACGCCTGAACTTATTCAACCCATTGAAAAGTCGGCGCTGACGGGACGGATAGTCGGATCGCGCCGCGATTCATCACCTCATCACCTCGGTTATTCTGCATGGACACCGCAAAACTACAACAACTCGCCACAGCCGCCTTGGAAGACATCAAGGCCAAGGATATCGAAATCCTCGACACCACCGGCATGACTTCGCTCTTCGATCGCGTGATTATCGCCACCGGCGACTCCAACCGCCACGCCAAGGCGCTGGCGCGCAACGTGCATGATGCGCTGCGAGAGGCCGGCGCGCATATCGTCGGCGTCGAAGGCGAGGAAAACGGCGAATGGATACTGATCGACCTCGATCTGGTGGTGGTCCATGTGATGCAGCCCGCGATTCGCAGCTATTACAACCTCGAAGAACTCTGGCGCAAACTACCGGCGCATCGCAAGGCGACGCACGCCTGATCGCGCTGGAGCCGCCGCCCCATGAAACTGATCGTCGCCACCGTCGGCAACCGCCCCCCGGACTGGGTCGCCGCCGGCTGGACGGAATACGCCAAGCGCATGCCACGCGAAATGCCGCTGGAGCTGATGGAAATCAAACCCGAGCCGCGTCTCGGCGGCAAGACCGTGGCGATGGTGCAAGCCGCCGAAGCCCATCGCATCGACGCGCAAATCGCCCCGCGCTGCTACCGCATAGCGCTCGACGAACACGGCGCAACGCTCACCACACGCCAATTGGCCGACCGTCTGGCGAAATGGATGGAAGCCGGACGCGACGTCGTTTTCATCGTCGGCGGCGCCGATGGCCTCGACAACCGCATCAAGCAAGGCGCCGACGAAACCCTGCGATTGTCCAGCCTGACCCTGCCGCATGCACTGGTGCGCGTGATTCTGGCCGAAGCGCTCTACCGCGCGCACACGCTGCTGCGACGGCATCCTTACCACCGGGAATAATCGTTATGGACGCCCGCATCTACCTCGCCTCCCAAAGCCCGCGACGCCGCGAACTGCTCGATCAAATCGGCGTGCGCTTCGATCCGCTGCTGTTTCGCGCCCCACCGCGTCACGACCCCGAAGTCGACGAAACTCGGCAGGGCGACGAATCGCCCGAAACCTACGTCGTTCGCGTCGCCTGCGCCAAAGCGCAATTCGCCGCCCAGTTGATTGCGCGTCGCCGCTTGGCGCCGCGCCCGATCTTGGCCGCCGACACTACGCTCGATATCGACGGCGAAGTGGTCGGCAAACCCAGCAACCCGCTCGACGCCACCCGGATTCTCGGTCGTCTATCGGCCCGCCGCCATCGCGTACTGACGGCCATCGCCGTCGCCCATGAGACTCGGCTGGAACATCGCCTGTCGATCAGCGAAGTCGATTTTCGCCTGCTCGATAACGACGAGATTCGCCGCTATGTGCAAAGCGGCGAGCCGATGGATAAAGCCGGCGCCTATGGCATACAAGGGCGCGCGGCGGCTTTTATCGAAAAAGTCCATGGCTCGTATAGCGGCATTATGGGCCTGCCGCTGTGCGAAACCGCACTTTTATTGCGACGCTTCGGCTATTCTTTATAAAAACACTCAACCTTTCCCGCAGACGGAAACTTAAACTCCATGGCCGAACAATTCCTGATCAACTTCGCTCCGCAAGAAACCCGCGTTGCGCTACTCCAGCAAGGCGTCGTACAGGAACTGCATATCGAGCGCACCGACGATCACGGCGTCGTCGGCAACGTCTACCTCGGGCGCGTGGTGCGCGTACTCCCCGGAATGCAATCGGCGTTTATCGAAATCGGCTTGGCGCGCACCGCGTTCCTGCATGTCGCCGATATCTGGAGCGAACGTCACGGCGCGCATGCGCCCGGCAGCGGCGCCGAACCGCGACCGATTGAACGTATCCTCAACGAAGGCCAGGCGTTGATGGTGCAGATTCAAAAAGAACCGATCGGCACCAAGGGCGCGCGCCTCACCACGCAAATCTCCATCGCCGGACGCTTGCTGGTGTATTTGCCGCAAGACAAACACATAGGAATATCCCAACGCATCGGCGAAGACCAGGATCGCGAAAAACTGCGCGCGCGCATCCAAGCCCTGCTGCCGAGCGAAGAACCCGGCGGCTATATTCTGCGCACGGTCGCCAAGGACGCCAGCGACGACGAATTGGCCGCCGACATCGCCTATCTGCGCCGCATCTGGCGCGAAATTCAAAATCGCTGCCAAAACGCCCGTCCGCCGTCGCTGCTGCATCACGACCTGACGCTGGCCCAGCGCGTACTGCGCGACTTGGTGACGCGCGACACGACGGCGATCATCGTCGACTCGACCGACGACTTTCAAAAGCTGCGCAGTTTTTCGCTCGAATACGTGCCGCAAGTCGCCGAGCGTTTGGAGCATTACGGCGGCGAACGCCCCTTATTCGACCTCCATGGCGTCGAAGATGAAATCCAAAAGGCATTGGCGCGGCGCGTCGATCTCAAATCGGGCGGTTATTTGATTATCGATCAGACCGAGGCGATGACCACCATCGATGTCAATACCGGCGGCTTTGTCGGCACGCGCAATTTCGACGATACGATCTTCAAGACCAATCTCGAATCGGCGCAAACCATCGCACGCCAGCTCCGGCTGCGCAACCTAGGCGGCATCATCATCGTCGACTTTATCGATATGGAATCCGCCGAACATAAAAACGCGGTGCTGGCCGAGTTCAACAAAGCACTCGCCAACGATTACACGCGCGTTACGGTGTCGGGTTTTACGCAACTGGGTCTCGTCGAAATGACGCGCAAACGCACGCGCGAAAGCCTGGCGCATGTGCTGTGCGAACCCTGCCCGACCTGCGGCGGTCGCGGCGAGGTCAAAACCGCCCAGACCGTCTGCTACGAGATTTTGCGCGAGTTACTGCGCGAAGCGCGCCAATTCGCCGCGCGCGAAATGCGCATCGTCGCCTCGCCGGCGGTGACCGACCTCTTCCTCGACGAAGAATCCGACGCCTTGGCGATGCTTTCGGCGCTGATCGAACGTCCGATTTCGCTGCATGCGGAAAGCAGCTACACGCAAGAGCAGTTCGATATCGTGTTGATGTGAACCGCCCCATGCCGGCGAACTTGGACGGGGCTTTCCGCGCAAATTAGGTAAAATCCGGCCTTATGCAAACCCTCGCATGGCAAGCACCGCTTATGGCCCCTCGCATGACCGCTCCCATGGTCGCACTCAGTACGGCGCTTTCTCGACTCCCTAGATACGCTGTCTTGCGCCGTCCTTGGCGCATCAGCTTGTCGATGGCGATCGGGGTGTCGCTGTGTGCGCACGCCATCTTGCTGTTGGTGCATTTCACCCCGCCCGATATGGCGCAACGCGCGAAAGAGCGCGCTTTGGATGTGATTCTGGTCAATAGCAAGAGCAAACAGCGCCCGACCAAGGCTCAGGCCAAGGCGCAAACCCATCTCGATAGCGGCGGCAATGTCGAGGAAAACCGCCGCGCCCAAACGCCCTTGCCGCCCTCGCCGCGCACCAAGGAAGGCAACGAACTGATCGAAGCGCAACGCCGCGTCGCCGAACTCGAAGAGCAACAACAGCAATTGTTATCGCGCCTCAATAGCGAAAAAACCATCCACGCCGATCCCAATCGCAATGCGCCGACCCCGTCCCCGGCGCCGGCGCTTTCCGGCGCCGACCTGGCCAGCAGCGCCATGGCGATCGCGCGCATCGAAGGCCAGATCGCGCGCAATATGGAGGAATACAGTCAGCGCCCGCGTAAGAAATTCATCGGCGCGCGCGTCGAAGAATATCGTTTCGCCCAATATATCGAGGACTGGCGGCAAAAGATCGAGCGCATCGGCAATCTGAACTACCCCGAAGCCGCTCGCGGCAGGATGTACGGCAATCTGGTGATGACAGTGATTATTAAAAGCAGCGGCGAACTCGATCGCGTCGAAATCAATCGCTCGTCGGGCAAGAAACTGCTCGACGACGCCGCAGCGCGCATTGTGCGCCTCGCGGGCAGCAACGGCTTCGCCCCCTTCCCCGAATCGATACGCCGCGACACCGATGTCATCGAAATTACGCGCACCTGGACCTTCACCAGCGCGGATCGTCTCGCCGCCGAATGAGCTATGCCGACTGATCGTTACGCCGTCTTCGGCAACCCCATCGCCCATAGCCAATCGCCGCGCATCCACGCCTTGTTCGCCGCGCAACTGCGACAAGAGATGGACTATCGCGCCATCCTCGCGCCCCTCGACGGATTTGCAGCGGCGCTCAACGACTTTATTCGCGCACACGGCAAAGGCGCAAACGTCACCGTACCGTTCAAAGAACAGGCGTTTCAACTCGCCACACGTCCGACCGAACGCGCCTTGGCCGCGGGCGCTGTGAATACCTTGACCTTCGACGACGGCGAAATCGTCGGCGACAACACCGATGGCGCGGGCTTGGTGCGCGACCTGCTCGATAATCTGGGTTACCATCTGGCGGGAAAACGCATTCTGTTGCTAGGCGCAGGCGGCGCGGCGCGCGGCGCGATCTTGCCGCTATTGAACGAAGCCCCGGCGGAACTGGCGATCGCCAATCGCACGGCGGATAAGGCGCACCGACTGGCTGCGCTGCCGGCGTTCGCCGACCATTCCTCGGGCATTCGCCTCGAAGCGTTGGCCTATCTGGAACTCGGCGACCGCGCCTTCGACCTGATCATCAACGCCACCTCCGCCGGTTTAAGCGACGCCGCCTTGCCGCTGCCCGCGACGATCTTCGCGGACAATTCGCTGGCCTACGAAATGCTGTATGGCCGCGAAACCCCGTTTATGACGCGAGCGCGCGCAACGGGCGCGCAGGTCGCCGATGGACTCGGCATGCTGGTCGAACAAGCCGCCGAAGCCTTCGAATGTTGGCGCGGACTGCGCCCCACGACCGCGCCGGTATTGGCGACCTTGAGACAATGAACCCGGCAATGCATCGCGTCTGGCATGGCGTCAAGCTCGTCATGGCGCTGGCGATGGTCGTGCTGCTGTTATCGCAACTGTGGTATCTCGGCTGGGTGCTGTGGTGGAAATGGGTCGATCCGGGCACGACACAGTTTCAAAGCCAACGACTCGACGAATTGCACGAGAAAAATCCCAAGGCGGAACTCAAGCATGCCTGGGTTCCCTACGCCAAGATTTCCCCCCACCTCAAGCGCGCCGTGGTGGCTGCCGAAGACGATAAATTCATCGATCACGAAGGCTTCGATTGGGACGGCATCCAGAAAGCCATCGAAAAGAACCAAAAACGCGGCAAAGTCGTCGCCGGCGGCTCGACGATTTCGCAACAACTGGCGAAAAATCTCTTGCTCTCGCCCTCGCGCACCGCGTGGCGCAAAGGCGAAGAAGCGATCATCACGCTGTGGCTCGAATTGCTCTGGGATAAACGTCGCATCCTCGAAGTTTATCTAAACGTGGTCGAATGGGGCGAAGGCCTGTTCGGCGCCGAAGCCGCCGCGCACCGCTATTTCGGCGTTTCGGCCAGGCAACTCTCCGCCGAACAAGCCGCCCGACTCGCCGTCATGCTGCCGGCGCCGCGCCGTTTCGAGAAAAATCCCTACTCAGGCTATCTGAACGGGCGCACGCAACTGATACTCGGGCGGATGGGCGCTGCGGACATTCCGTAAGTCGATGTGGCGTGCGTATAAAAAGTCGGCGCGGGAGGACTTCGCCCTGAGCATCGAACTCGCATCGCGCATGGCGCAACCTTGAGGCGCTGAAACTCGCATTGGCATTCTTCGGTGCGAAAATTCCTGGCGACCCATAGCCACTACAGGACAGAACTCTTCTCTAGCCGTCCCGCCAGCGCCGACTTTTGCAGTTATCCGCCTTGGGCCGTCAGACCCAGGGCCTCGATCTCCGCTTATTTTTTAGCAATATACCGGTCGATAATATCCGTCATCGACACCACGCCGACGGCCTTGCTGGCGCTGGATTGCTTATCGACGACGACGACGCGATGCACGCGGTTGCGCGTCATGAGTGCGATCGCCTCCGACAGATTGCTCGTCGCGTCGCAGGTAATGCACCCGTGCGTCATTACGTCCTTAGCCTTGACCGTTTGCAGCTCGGCGCGCGATTTGGCTTGGCTGGCCATGACGATATCGGTTTGCGAGACCACGCCGATCGGGCGGTCGTTGTCGTCGATCACGACGACCGCATGGATGTGCTGATTCATCATGGTGGTGGCAACTTCGCCCAGCGGCGTGTCGCGGCGACAGGAGACCACGCCCTTGTGCATGATTTCGGCCACATTGACCTGCACGGTGATCGCCGAAAGCGGTTGCGCGTCGCTGCTTTGATCGAGGATCAGCTCGGGGATGGCGCGCGCGCTGTCGCGATGCTCTTCTTTGGCGGTCGCGCTGACGTCGATCTGGCGGCGGAGGCTGGGGTTTTTGATCCCTAGTCCGAATTCGATCGCGCCGATCAGCACCGCCATATTGCCGTGCGGATGCTTGTTTTCGTGCATCAGTTGATGGACGTGCGGCAGTTCGGCGTAGGTTACGGCCTTGGATAGGCAGGGATCGACGTCGCCGCTATACACCATGTCGTTCAGGCCTTGCGCTTGCACGTCGTTGGCGAAGTGCGAGCCTTGCAGGCGTTTTTGCCGCATCCACAGGTAGCGCAGATCGACGGTGGCGTTGTAGCCGGTGGTGCCGGCGCAGATCACCACCATGCCGCCGGTATCGCAGACGAAGATCGAGGACGGAATGGTGGTTTCGCCGGGATGTTCGAACACGATGCGCGGGCTGCGTTTTTCGC
Source organism: Rhodocyclaceae bacterium (assembly GCA_035283885.1). Classification (GTDB taxonomy): domain Bacteria; phylum Pseudomonadota; class Gammaproteobacteria; order Burkholderiales; family Rhodocyclaceae; genus DATETD01. Next base: position 10,262 of record DATETD010000191.1, on the reverse strand, counting down.
CGAGCACGTCCCAGATCGCCTTGCCGAAACCGCGCACGCCTTTCAGCCATTCGTTGTAGCCGGTGGTGTCTTTCCAGTGCGGCAGCATACCCCAGTGCTTGAACTGGTTGCGATTGATCGCGCCCTTGGCGCCGAGTTGCTTGCAATACTCGATCTTGTCGTCGCTGGAAACCACGGCGACCGGAATCCCGCCCTTGGCTTTGACGATCTGAATCGCCATCGAGCCGAGTCCGCCCGCGCCGCCCCAGATCAGCACGACATCGTTCTTCTGCACCCGATGCTCGCCCCAGCTCATCAGCATGCGATAGGCGGTGGCGCCGACCAGCATATACGCGGCGGATTCTTCCCACGACAGATGCTGCGGGCGCTTGACCAATTGATGCGCTTGCACCTTGGTGAACTGGGCGAAGCTGCCGTAATTCGACTCGTAGCCCCAGATGCGGAACGAAGGCGAATACATCGGGTCTTGGCCCGTGGCCACCGCTTCGCAATCGCGATCCCACATGCCGCAGTGGATCACCACTTCGTCGCCGATTTTCCAGTCGGTCACGTCTTTGCCGATTTTGTAGACGATGCCGGAAGCGTCGCTGCCGCCGATATGGAAATCTTCGGGTTCGCCTTGCTTGTTGCGCGTTTTGATGACGTTGACCGGGATGCCGAGGCCGGCCCAGACGTTGTTGTAGTTGATGCCCGCCGCCATGACGTACACCAACACCTCGTCGTCGGCGATCTCGGGCACGGCGACCACTTCCTGTTGGAAGGCTTTGAGCGGCTCGCCGAAACGCTCTTCGCGCACCAGCCAGGCGTGCATCTTCGCGGGGATGGCGCCCAATGGCGGCTGTTCGCCGATCGCATATAACTCTTTACTCATTGCATTTCTCCTGTTTTGAATAATCGTATCCAGTTTTATTATTTTGTAAATCTGGAAAGAATTTTTTCCCTGGTGTTTTCGTAAGCTGCGAAATAGTTGGCGCGACTTTCGACGAGCCGGCTGTCGATGGCGGCGCGACCGCCGGCGAGCGCGATGCCGAATAGGCCGAATTCCTCTTTCAACAGCCGGACGATCCAGCCGCGCTGATGGCTGCCGCGCAACGACGCCAGAGAGTCGGATTCGACGAGGAATTTTCTGTGCCGGTCGAAATGTTCGAGCAAAGAGCGTATCCCTTGATTTTGCGTGGCGCTGACCAGACTCACCGGATAATCCCAGCCGTTTTGCCGGTCGGGGCGCGAACTGGCGTTTGCCGACCGACCGATTTCCGCCGCGGTTTTGCGCGCGGCTTCGCCGAGATCGGCCTTGTTCACCGCGAAAACGTCCGGAATCTCCATGATGCCCGATTTGAGATACTGAATCGTGTCGCCGGAGGCGGGTTGCGCCACATAGCACACCGTATCGCCGATCTCGGCGATATCGATTTCGGTTTGGCCGACGCCGACGGTTTCGACGATCACCAAATCGAAACAACTCAGCAACAGCCAGCTCATCGGCCAGACTTCGGTGGCGACGCCGCCGAGTTGATTGCGGCTGGCCAGCGAACGGATGAATAGACCCTCGTCGTGCAGCGTGCTTTTGATGCGAATCCGGTCGCCGAGCAAGGCGCCGCCGCCCAACTCGGGGCGGCTCGACGGATCGACGGCGAGCACCGCTACACTCTGTCCATCGCTGCGCCACTCGCGGATCAAGGCCGACATCAACGAGGACTTACCGGCGCCGGGTGGGCCGGTAATGCCGATAATATGACCCTCGTGCAGCCATTTACGCCCGGCCAGCGCCGCCAGCGCGGTCAACAACGCCGCCGCGCACGCCCGCGCCTCGGGTAGGGAGTTATCCAGCAAATTCAAGCCGCTGGCGACCGCAGCCCGCTCGCCTTGGGCGATGCGCTGCGCCAAGGCTTCGGGATCGGGGAATTTCCTAGGATTCATCGGCAAAGCGGCGGTTAGCGACCGTCATTTCAATGCGCCGAACGGCTCCAGCCCATTTTGCCGACGCACGATATCCACCATTTCGTTCATGATGGTATTCATATCGAAGTCCTTCGGCGTATACACCGCACGGATGCCCAGCGCCGTCAGTTTTGCCGCGTCTTCGAGCGGAATAATGCCGCCGGCGATGACCGGCACATCGGCGATATCGCGCGCTTTGAGTTCCGCCATCACCATCTGCGCCAATTCCATATGGCTGCCGGAAAGTATCGACAGGCCGACCATATGCACGCCTTCTTCCTGCGCCGCTTGGGCGATCTGTTGCGGCGTGAGGCGGATGCCGTCATACACCACCTCGAAGCCGACATCGCGCGCCTTGACTGCAATTTGTTCGGCGCCGTTGGAGTGACCGTCGAGGCCGGGTTTGCCGACCAGGAGTTTGAGCGGGCGACCGATGGCCGCGCCGGTTTGCGCCACGCGCCGGCGTATCGTTGTCACGGCATCGCGGGCATTTGGGGCTTTCGGCTCGATGGCGATATCGATCCCTGTCGGCGGACGGAATTCGCCGAACACCGCACGCAAGCTGTCCGCCCATTCGCCGGTGCTGACGCCGGCCAGGGCGCATTGGATGGAGCTGGACATGATGTTCTCGCCGCTCTTGGCGGCATCGGCGAGCGCGGTCAGCGCATTCTTTACCTCGTCATTATTGCGCCGGCTGCGTTGCGCTTCTAGGCGTGCGATCTGTTCGCGTTCGGCGATCGGATCGACCTTCATGATGCCGCCATCGTTGCCCGCCGTCAGCGGCGATTCGGCGGTTTCCTGGAAGCAGTTGACGCCGATGATCTTCAAATCGCCCGACTCGATCGCGCGCAGACGGTTCATATGGCTCTTCACCAGTTCGCGCTTGATATAGCCGGATTCGATCGCGGCGATCATGCCGCCGCGTTCCTCGACGTTCTTGATCTCGGCGCGTGCGCCTGTGATCAGGTCGCGCACCTTGGCGGCGATCACCGGCGAGCCGTCGAAAATGTCGCCGTATTCGAGTAGATCGGTTTCATAGGCCATGACTTGCTGCATGCGCAGCGCCCATTGCTGATCCCATGGCCGCGGCAAGCCCATGGCCTCGTTCCACGCCGGCAGTTGGACGGCGCGCGCGCGCGCGTTTTTCGACAGCACCACCGCGAGCATTTCGAGCACGATGCGCTGCACATTGTTCTCGGGCTGCGGCTCGGTGAGACCCAGCGAATTGACCTGCACGCCGTAACGGAAACGGCGCAGCTTGGGGTCATTGACGCCGTAACGGCTTTGCGTCAATTCGTCCCACATTTCGCCGAAGGCGCGCATCTTGCAGATTTCTTCGACGAAGCGGATGCCTGCATTGACGAAGAAGGAAATTCGTTCGACAACTTGCGGGAATTCGGCATCCGGAATTTCGCCGCTGGCTTTAACGCGATCCAGCACCGTAATTGCCGTGCATAGCGCATAGGCCAGCTCCTGCACCGGCGTGGCGCCCGCTTCTTGCAGGTGATAGCTGCATATGTTGGTCGGATTCCACTTCGGCACGTGCTTGACGGTGTAGTTGATGGTGTCGGCGATCAGACGCATCGACGGGCCGGGCGGGTAGATGTAGGTGCCGCGCGACAGGTATTCCTTGATCAGGTCGTTTTGCGTGGTGCCGGACAGCAACTTGGGATCGATGCCGCGTCGCTGCGCTAGGCCGATATACAAGGACAACAGCCACGGCGCGGTGGCGTTGATCGTCATCGAGGTGTTCATCTGATCGAGCGGGAGCTGATCGAACAGCTGATCCATGTCCTCGATCGTCGAGATCGGCACGCCGACCTTGCCGACTTCGCCGCGCGCGAGTGGGCTGTCGGCGTCGTAGCCGGTCTGCGTCGGCAAGTCGAAGGCGACCGACAGGCCGGTCTGGCCTTTCGACAGATTGGTGCGGAACAGCTCGTTCGAGGCTTTGGCCGAGCTGTGACCGCTATAGGTGCGCATCAGCCAGGGGCGGTCTTTCTTTGTTGTTGTCATGATCAACCCCTGCGTTTGATGAGCAGACGGCGCTCGATTTCGAAAATCTTGTCGTCGATCTTTTCCTTGCCCAGAGCCTTCTTGTCGTTTTCCTTGATGAACAGGTCCGCGCCATGCTTGGCGAAGGCAGCGGCGGCGCTGATGTTTTTTACGCCGATCAATTGGAAAGTGACGATGCCGAATTGCTTGCCAAGCTCGCCGGGGGCAGCGTCGACCGCCAATACGCGCGACATCGCGCCGACGGTGTCGCCGGAGATGGCGGGCTGGGTGTGATAGCCCTCGGTGAAGCCGAGTTCCCACACTGCATTTTCGCTGATATCGCGGCTGGCCAGCCCTTCGAGCCAGGCGAACACCAGGCCGCCATAGACGATAGGCTCGCCGCTCATCTTGCCCGACAGACCCATGCTGAACACGCGGTCATAGTGCAGTGGGTGGGTGTTGCCGACGGCGTAGGTCAGTTGCAGATGCTCGTCGGTGATGGTGCGGCCGTTGGAATGCACGACGATATCGCCGACAGCGAAATCATCGAAGAAGGTCTGCGGCCCGGTGAGGCCTGACGGCAGTGCAGCCGGAAAGTTGGGCAGGCTGACCACGGCGTCTTCGACCCACGGGAATACGACTTTATCCGCGCCCGGCGGTAGCGGTGTGGTCGGCGGGCGGTCGCCTTGCGGCGCGACCATGATCTTGCGCTCGTATTGCAGCACCACTTCGTCGCGTTGGTTCAAGCCCAAGGTGCGTATCGTGACGATGCCGGGCTTGCCTTCGCCTCTATCCTTGCGGTCGATGACCTTGGTCAAGGCGCGCACGGTGTCGCCGGCATAGACCGGGCGCAGGAACTGCGCATCGTAGTAGCCGAGATTCGCCATACATTTTTCCGAGTCGTTCTGCACGCCTAGCGACAGCACGACATTGAACACCATCTGCGGCGACGCGGGGATGTCGGGGAAGCCGCTGGTTTTGGCGAATTCGCAATTGATATACAGCGGATTGCATTGCATATAGGTGCGCGCGAAAGATTCCATCTGGTCGCGCAAAAAGCTGAAACCGCGCGGATGGACGAACACCTGGCCGGGGACAAACTCTTCCAGATAACGTCCATAGTGGGGGTAACGAACTTTCTCGACGTCGATAGTGACCTTTGCGGCAAGTTCGACCTGAGGCGTGAAACGAAAGCCTTGCGACATGATGGATTCCTCGTGTGGAGCAGCGATAAAAAATGCGCGAAACGGTGGCGGAGCGTGACGGTAGCGGGAAAAGCCGACGCCGTCTCGCCAGCGCCGACTTTTCGATGGGGTGCGTTCTGCGCGGTTACTTGGCAGCTTCGACCAGCGAGCGCGTAATCACCTTCAAGGCCAGGGTTTCCTCGGCGCCTTCGAAGATCGACAGCACGCGCGCATCGAGGAAGTAACGGCTGACCGCAGTTTCCTCGGCATAACCCATGCCGCCGTGGATTTGCATCGCTTCGCGCGTCAGCCATTCCGCCGTGCGGCACGTAAACAGCTTGACCATGCTGGCTTCCATTTGCCCGCCGCCTTGATCCATCAAACGCCCGACAGAATAGGTGAATTGCCGCGACACCGTCAGCAGCATCGCCATGCGCGCGAGCTTGACCAGCGTCAGCGAATATTCGCCGATGGGTTTACCGAACACCTTTCTATCCTTGGAATAGGTCACGGCGCGCTCGAACGCCGCCTGCATCACGCCGGTGGCGCGCGCGGCGGTCTGGATACGCCCGCCCGCGAAACCGGCCATGGTGTAGTAGAAACCCTTGCCTTCGCCTTCGGGGCCGCCGACCAGGTTTTCGTCCGGGACGAAAACATTATCGAAAAACACTTCGTAGGAATGCATGCCGCGATAGCCGATCGTCGAGATCGCGCGGCCGGTCAGCACGCCGCCTTGCGCTTGTTTGAACTCGAAATCGTGGCCTTCGTAGGAATCCTTTTCGACCAGAAACATGCTGAGGCCCTTGTGACCGAGCGAGCTGTCCGGATGGGTGCGCGCCACCACCAGCAACAGCCCGGCCTTGCCGGCCATGGTGCACCAGGTCTTGACGCCATTGAGCATCCAACCGCCGTCGGTCTTGGTCGCCTTGAGGCGCAAGGCGGCGACGTCGGAGCCGGCGTCCGGCTCGGTCACCGCCACTGCGCACAGCGGTTCTGCCTTGGCGATGCGCGGCAGCCACTTGCGCCGCTGTTCCTCGGTGCCGCCTTTGAGCAAGGAACGGCTGAGAATTTCGGGGCGAGTGATCAAACTGCCCGCGCCGCCGAGCGAGCCGCGCGACAATTCTTCGGTGACGACGATCATCCCCATGTTATCTTCATGCGCATCGCTCTGAATGCCGCCGAAGCGCTCGGGAATCGACAGGCCGAAGCAGCCCATTTCGGTCAGTGGCTGAATGATTTCCTGCGGAATGATGCGGTCTTCGCGGTGAATCTTTTCGGCCAGCGGCATCACCACGTTGGTCGCCAAGCGGCGGAACGAATCCTGCATCATCAGCGCGTCGTCGTCGAGCATATAGGCGCCGCTGGCGCCGTCAAGCGCGATGACGGATTCGCCCAAGGCGGTGAGTCGTTGCGCATCGAGCATCCCCTGGCAAAAGTGCGAAATCTCGCTCGTCATTAACATTGCCACGGCGATGTTAGAGAGTCCAAAACTTTGCGGACGCGCAAAAAGGCGGTTGCGCACATTCTGCAAGGCTTCGGCGCAGAAAGTCAGCGTCATGGCCTCTTCGGGGCCGTTGCCTGCGTTGGCGGCTTGCACGCGGCCAAGGTAGTCGATCGCGAAGCGCGCCGCGTTGATTTCCGCCGCACACCACGCCAGATCGAAACTGGCGACCTGATGCAGATCGAGCTTATCGTTCGACAGCCGGCCATTGACGGTGGCTTGCTGCTTGATCCAACTCAGCGATTGATCGACAAGACCGTTGGCGATGTCGAGGTACTGCTGGGCTTCCTGAATCCGAGTCATGGTCGTTTCCTTAGTGCTGCGTGCGGTTGTTGACGATCTGTACGAAGGAGCGCGAACGCAGTTCTTCTAGCGTAATGCCGGTGGCCAGCATTTCGTGCTCGGTGATCGCCCCGCAGGCCATGCCGCGCAGGAAGAAGTTCAGCAGCCCTTGGCCGGTGGCGGCGTCGTCGAAGGTGTTGCCGACCAAGGTCGCTTGCGCCGCCTTGTTGAGGAAGGCGTTCAGGCGCGCCGATGCGTCTTGCAGGCCATTGAGGAAGAAGGTGTAGATGGCGGCATAACGCACCGGCAACTGACCGGGATTCAGATCCCAACCTTGGTAGTAGGCGTGACGCAGCGAATGCATGATGTTGTTGTAATGCAAATTCCAGGCGCTATGCACTACGGTGCGGTTTTCGTCCATTTGCAAGGCCGTCAGATGAGCTTCCTTCGTCCCCTTATGCGGGCCGATCGGCATGATCGTCGTCGCGCCGTCGCTGATGGTGATGCCGGTGCCGGCGAGGCTGACTTGCAGCACATGGCGCGCGAAATCGCAGGCCGGGTGGGTATGACTTTGATGGGCGGCGGTGATGTTGCACGAAGCGGTGTAGTCGTAGGTGCCGAAAATCGCCGAATGGCAGCGACCGGCGGCGGCGGCCACCAGCAGCGGCACGGTGTTTTCGCCTTTGTGGTTGATGATAGCCTGCGTGGTCTCGATCATGATTTCCATGCGCAAGGAATTCTTCGGGAAGCCGAGGCGGCCTTCGAGGTTTTCCAGAATCCTGGCGCAGGTGGCGACTTGCGCCGGCGTGGTGACCTTAGGCAGGGTGACGATGAAGTTGGCGGGCAGTTTGCCGCCGGTTTTTTCGGCCAGACGGGTCAAAAAGATATCGAGGGTGCGGATCGAACGCACTTTGCATTCGTCGGTAAACGATTTGATGCGAATGCCGATAAACGGCGAGAGGATGCCTTCTTTCATGCCCTTGGCGACTTCGTCGGCGGCGCCGGCGGCATGGCCGTCTTCTTCGGCGTCGGGACGATTGCCGTAGCCGTCTTCGAAGTCGATGCGATTGTCTTCGATCGGTTCGGACTTCAGCTTATTCACGACGCGGTTATAGACCGTGTACGCCAGCCACGCCGCCGAATTGACTTCGCGGACTTTGTCGGCGTCGGCTTCCAAGGCGCGGGTCAAGGGCGCGAGTTCGATCGAGTTGGCCGGCAGGGTTTCGGCCCCCGGCAGTCCCAGCGCGCGCGCGAACACCGCATAGTTGGCGGCGTAGGTGTCTAGCGTTTTCAGGGCGATCTCACCCAGCTTGCCGGCGAATCCCGCTTTAAACAGGTTGGCCCCGCCATAGACGGTGTGAACCTGCTGCCTTTCGAAAGAGTCGGCCGGATAATGAGACTTGAAGTCGCCATTGGAATCGGACAGCTCCTTGAAGTAGGAGTTCATTTCGTCATTGGTCAAGGTGAGTTTCATTTATCGTATCCTTAATGATTGAAGTATTGCCCGGTAATACTTGGTTGCGCCGGGTCGCGCCTGAGTTTTCTCTGGGAAGCAGCTGCCGATCCGGCCCTAAATTCGAGGTGTTCCGGCGCTTTTTCCGGCGCAGCAGCCGATATTTTAGCCCGGATATTTCATAAATCGCCAGACTTATACGGCACGCATCGGTTGGCGCAGCCTTGTTTTATCGGGGAAAACCCGTCGATCGATCAGTGGCGACGGTCGCGAGAAGCGGCTCGTCACGATATAATCATCGTTTCGCCTATGAGGCTGGGAATTAAACCCCACTAACCCATTGAAACCAAAAGGAAGAGAATAACTATGCACGAAATAATCGACCAACTGGACGAAAAGCGAGCGCGAGCGGCGCTGGGCGGGGGGCAAAAGCGGATCGACGCGCAGCATGCCAAAGGCAAGCTGACGGCGCGCGAGCGAATCGAGATTCTGCTCGACGAAGGGACGTTCGAAGAATGGGACATGTTCAAAGAACACCGCTGCGTGGACTTCGGCATGGGCAAAAGCCATATTCCCGGCGACGGCGTGGTCACCGGCTACGGCACGATCAATGGGCGCATGGTGTTCGTGTTCTCGCAAGACTTTACGGTGTTCGGCGGCGCACTGTCCGAAGCCCATGCCGAAAAGATCTGCAAGATCATGGATCACGCGCTCAAAGTCGGCGCGCCGGTGATCGGCTTGAACGACTCGGGCGGCGCGCGCATCCAGGAAGGCGTCGCGGCCTTGGGCGGTTACGCCGACGTGTTTCAACGTAACGTCATGGCCTCGGGCGTTATCCCGCAAATCTCGCTGATCATGGGGCCGTGCGCCGGCGGCGCAGTGTACAGCCCGGCGATGACCGACTTCATCTTCATGGTCAAAGACTCGTCCTACATGTTCGTCACCGGCCCCGAAGTCGTCAAAACCGTGACGCACGAAGAAGTCACCGCCGAAGAACTCGGCGGCGCCGTCACCCACAGCACCAAATCGGGCGTCGCCGACCTCGCGTTCGACAACGACATCGATGCGCTGCAAATGCTGCGGCGCTTCTTCAACTACCTGCCGCTGAACAACCGCGAGCAACCGCCGGTGCGCGCCACCAACGACCCGGCCGACCGACTCGACCACTCGCTCGACACCTTGGTGCCCGACAGCGCCAACAAGCCCTACGACATCAAAGAACTGATCTTCAAGATGGTCGACGACGCCGACTTCTTCGAAGTCGCGCCGAATCACGCCAAAAACATCGTCATCGGCTTTGCGCGCATGGAAGGCCGCACCGTCGGCGTCGTCGCGAATCAGCCGATGGTGCTCGCGGGTTGTCTCGACATCAAATCCTCGATCAAAGCCGCGCGCTTCGTGCGCTTCTGCGACGCCTTCAATATTCCTATCATCACCTTGGTCGACGTTCCCGGCTTCATGCCCGGCACCGCGCAAGAATACGGCGGCATTATCCGTCACGGCGCCAAGCTGCTGTACGCCTACGCCGAATGCACCGTGCCTAAAATCACCGTGATTACGCGCAAAGCCTATGGCGGCGCCTACGACGTCATGGCCTCGAAACACCTGCGCGGCGACGTCAACTTCGCCTGGCCGTCGGCCGAAATCGCCGTCATGGGACCCAAAGGCGCGGTCGAAATCATCTTCCGCGAAGAAAAGAACGACCCGGAAAAAGTCGCGGCGCGCGAAGCGGAATACAAAGCCAAATTCGCCAACCCCTTCGTCGCCGGCGCGCGCGGCTTCATCGACGACGTCATCATGCCGCACGAAACGCGCAAACGCATCTGCCGCAGCCTCGCGATGCTGCGCGGCAAGAAAATCGAAAACCCGTGGCGCAAGCACGGCAACATCCCGCTGTAAGCCACGAGCG
>DATETD010000190.1:0-4050 GCA_035283885.1 Rhodocyclaceae bacterium | reverse complement strand
AACGGCGGCCAGCGCCGCCAATAGAGATATGAATCGCATGATGATGCTTACCAAATTAGCCTAAGGGATTATTGATGTGCAATACGCACCGCGCCGCCGCGCGTGCCGGCCCAAATATCGCCGTTACCGGCGATTTCCAGGGTATAGACATTGGTGTCGAACAGTCCATCCTGGCGGCCATAGGTTTTCCAGGTCTTGCCGTCATAGCGCGATACGCCGTTGCTGGTGCCGAACCAGAATACGCCGTCCTTGCCGCGCGCCACCGCATACACGATGCTGCCCGCCAAACCGTCCTTGGTGGTGAAACTGCTCCACTTTTTGCCGTCGAAGCGGCTCACCCCGCCGCCCCAGGTCCCGGCCCAGATCGAACCGTCGGGCGCGGCGAGAATCGAAAACACATAATTCGGGTTATACGACGACTTGCCGTCCACCAAGGTCGACAACTCGTGACGGGAACGCGTGCCTAAGCCCGTATTCGGACTGGCCGGCGAATGCTCTTCATTCGTCCCGCCCAACCCGTCCTTATGCGTCCATGAACGCCAACGCTTGCCGTCGTACATGCTGACGCCGCCTTCGGTGCCGAACCAAACGCGACCTTCGGCATCGACGTCCAGCCCATACACCCATTCGTTGATCAACTCTTTGACATAAGTCGTAAACTTGCCGGTCTTGACATTGAACTTATTCGCGCCCGCCCAGGTGCCGATCCACAAATTGCCTTCCTTGTCGTTGGTGAAGGTATAGATCCAGTAGTCGGCCAAACCATGCATCGGGAAATAGGTCTTCCACTTGCCGTCCTTGTAACGCGACGCACCACCGGCGTTGGTGCCGAACCACTTATAGCCCTGACTATCGATACCGACGCCGAACACATACTCGTTGGCCAAGCCTTCGGCGCGCGTAAAGGTATGCTTCGGTTTATTGGTCTTGAGGTCGATCTCCATCACCCCGGTCGAGGTGCCGACCCACATCGAATTCGCCGCCTTATCGTATTTCAGCGAACGGACATAGGTGTTCTTGCCGACCTCGAAGCCCTCCATGACGCGCTCGACCTTATCCGCGCTGGGCGCTGCGGCCAAGGCCCACTGAGTTGAAAGAATTAAGCCGACCAGCGTCGGAAGAAGCCGTTTGAAGTTCATGTCGATTAGCGCAAGGTTCTGATGTATTGAAGGATATTCGTAATCTCGTCATCCTTGAGGATGCCGAGAAACGGCGGCGTATGGGACTTTCCGATTTTGACGGATTGTAACAGGACGAAGTCCGGCTGCTCCAAGCGTTCGCGCTTGGCGAAATTCGGCACGTTCGGCAGCACCGGCATGCCGGTCATGCCGTGACATGAGGCACAATGCATATTGTAGTGCGTCTGCCCCTTGAGTAAATCGACCGCAAACGACGCCGACGGCGCCGACAAAGCCAGCGCCAGCGCCACGATCGATACCGGTTTCGTTAGTGTCATTGCTTGTCTCCTCCGCGAATCAAGGGGGCGAGCTCCTTACGCCGCCGACTCGCGCGTTGGGTGCTGGGTCCCTTATTGATTTGAATTTTACTCTTCCAGTCCGCCGCTAACGCCGCATTCTGCGCCAAGCCATACGCACCGCCATTTTCGTACGCCTTAACCAAAGCCTCCATCGCAGGCAAGTAATTCTTCTCCGCCGCCAAGCGAATCCAACGCAAAGCCTCTTCGCCGTTACGCGCCGACTCGGGAATCGCCAAATCGCCCGTCAAGTAGGCTTGAGCGATCGCGCCTATGGCCTGGATATGCCCCTGTTCCGCCGCCTTGAGTATCCATTTCCGACCTTCGACCAAGTCTTTCTTGACGCCCTCGCCCGCAGCGATCATCGAGCCCAAGCCGAACTGCCCCTCGGCGCTACCGGCATCGGCGGCCTTACGATAGTACTCGATCGCATCTTCGTCGAACTCGGAATAATCGAGAATAAACGCCAGCAGCACCTGCGCCTGAAGATGTCCGGCGTCGGCCGCCTTACGCAATTTGGGAATGGCGCCGACCAGATCGCTACGCTCCAGATAATCCGCTTGTCCCGCCTTGTAATCGTCCTCGGGCGTCGCCTGCGCCAAAGCCGGCAACAGCAGCATACCCGTTGTCATTGCGGCCAATACGACACTGCGCCCGATCGACCTTCCGAAACCTTGCAAACTATCCACCATCATCAGCCCCCTAAATTTTTTCAATCGTTCTTTCAATCAAGTCTCTTCAATGAATCGTCCGCATTAAACCAGCCCACCCGACTCGGCGCCGAGCTGGGAGAATTCTTCCACTTTGCGATACAGACTGGATAAGCCGATTTCCAGACGTTGCGCCGCCGCCTTACGATCGCCCCCACACTCGTCGAGGGTACGAAATATAATCGCGGCCTCGGTTCGCCGCAACTGATCGCGCAGACTTCCCTCAATCAAGTTTCCTTCAATCGAGTTTCCCTCGATCGAGCCGCCGATCGCCGCCCCAACCGGCGTCGGCTTGGCTGCCGAGGCCTGACGGGCGATATCCGGCGACAGGTCGGCTACGGTGATGCGCCCGCCGTCCGACATAATATACGCACGATTCATGACATTCTCCAATTCGCGCACATTGCCGGGCCATGCGTAGTCTACAAGAATTTCCTCGACTACCGGATCGAGTTCGAGACTGCGCCCCTTAGCGCCGCTCATATTTTGCAGCACGAAGCGCACCAGACGCGGAATATCCTCCTTACACTCGCGCAACGATGGGATATGGATATGGAACTGCGACAATCTGAAATACAAATCTTCGCGAAAGCAACCTTGCTTGACCCGTTGCAGCAAATCGCGGTTGGTGGCGGCGACGATGCGCGTATCCACCTTACGCGTCTGCTCGCCGCCGATCGGACGAATCTCTTTATCTTCGATCACATGCAATAATTTCGTCTGCATCAGCAAGGGAAGTTCGCCGATTTCGTCCAGAAACAAGGTTCCGCGATCGGCCTGCGTAAACAAACCCTTGCGTGCGCGATCCGCGCCGGAAAACGCGCCTTTGGTATGACCGAAAAATTCGCTCTCCAGCAGATTCTCGGGAATCGCCCCGCAGTTCACCGGAATGAACGGCGCATTGCCGCGCTGACTCTGCTCATGCAAAGCGCGTGCGAACACCCCCTTGCCGGCGCCGCTTTCGCCGGTAATCAGCACCGTGCTGTCGGTCACCGCCACCTTGGCGACCAAGCGACCCACCGCCGCCATTTTTTCGCAGGAAAACCGAAAGCGTCCGCGTTCTTCGTCGGCATGCACCAGCCGCCGCAAGGCGCGATTCTCGGCGCGCAAACCGCGCATCGTATCCAGATGCGCCAAACGATGCAGCAGTTCCTCTGAACTGATCGGTTTGACCATGTAGTCGGTCGCTCCGGCGCGCAAGGCCTCCACTGCCGTCTCGACCGAGGCGAACGCCGTCACCATAATGAACTGCGTATCCAGCCCCGCGCCCTTGAAACTGCGCACCAACTCGACGCCATCGCCGTCGGCCATGCGGATATCGCATAAAGCCACATCGACATCGCCGCGCACCAGCTTGGCCGCCGCCTCTTTGACCCCCTCCGCCGTATCGACCGTATAGCCGGCCCGGCTCACTACCGATGCGACGATCTGCCGGACGGCCATCTCATCGTCAATCACCAAGATATGCACACTTACCCCTTACTAACCGATCGTTATGTGGGAATTTCCCGCAATGTCGCCGATGGGCGGAACCGGCAACAGTATCGTCGCCGTCGCACCCTCGCCGTCGCGCGAAATCAACTCGATCCGCCCACCGGCTTCCGTCACCAATTTCCGACACAAGGACAAGCCCAATCCCGCCCCTCGCCCCGGCGGCTTGGTGGTGAAATGCTCGTCGAACACCCGCGACAAATTCGCCGGAGAAATGCCGATACCGTTGTCTTCGACCTTGACGAACACCCACAGCCCATCCAGACCAGTGCTCACGCGTAGTTTAGGCAACGGCTCGACTCTACCTTCCAAGGCGTCCGCCGCGTTGATCAAAAGATTCATCAATACCTGCACGATATGATCCGCCACCACCAT
>DATETD010000189.1:0-4494 GCA_035283885.1 Rhodocyclaceae bacterium | reverse complement strand
TATTTGATTCTTTTCGTGACTTTCGTGTATTTCGTGGACAACTGCTTTCCCTTCGATTATGATGAACGAACATATTTTAGCGATAGACAACGGCACGCAAAGCGTGCGCGCCTTGCTGTTCGATCTGCGCGGCAATCTCGTCGCCAAAGCGAAGGCGCCGCTCGACGCTTATGTGTCCTTGCATCCGGGCTGGTCCGAACACGATCCCGAGGGGTATTGGCAAGCCGTCTGCATTGCGTGTCGTCGCTTATGGGCCGAGTCGGCGATCTCGCCGCACAGCCTCAAGGGCGTCGCCGTCACCGCGCAGCGCGGCACCGTCATCAATCTCGACCGCAAAGGCCGTGCGCCACGTCCGGCGATGACGTGGCTGGATCAGCGTCAGAGCGAAGTGACGCCACCCTTGAGCGCATTTTGGCGCACCGCGTTCAAAGTGGTGCGCGTCGAAGATGCGGTGAATTTCTTTCGCCGCGAAGCCGAAGCCAACTGGATTTGGGCCAATCAGCCCGAGATTTGGCGGCAAACCGATAAATATTTGATGGTATCGGGGTATTTGAATTACCGTCTGGGCGGCGAGTTCGTCGATTCGGCGGCGTCGCAGGTCGGCTATCTGCCGTTCGATTACCGGCGTTTGCGCTGGGCCGGCAAGTACGATTGGAAATGGCAAGCATTGCCGGTCACGCCGAGGATGCTGCCGGAACTCGCGGCGCCCGGCGAACTGATCGGTCATATCGTCGCGGCCGCGGCGGAGGCGACCGGAATTCCCGTCGGCACGCCATTGTTGGCCGCCGCCGCCGATAAGGCCTGCGAAGTCCTGGGCGCAGGCTGCTGCGAACCGCATATCGGCTGCCTGAGCTACGGCACGACGGCGACGATCAACACCACGACGCAACATTATGTCGAAGTCACGCCATTTATTCCGCCGTATCCGGCGGCGATACCTGGATCGTATAGCACCGAAGTGCAGATATTTCGCGGCTATTGGATGGTCAATTGGTTCAAGGAGCAATTCGGGCATCATGAACAGATGCAGGCGGTCGAGCAGGGCGTCGAAGCCGAAGCCTTATTCGACGAACTGGTCGAATCGGCGCCGCCGGGTTCGATGGGGCTGATGTTGCAACCCTATTGGACGCCGGGCATCAAAATTCCCGGCCCCGAGGCCAAAGGCGCAATCATCGGCTTCGGCGACGTGCATACGCGCGCGCATTTCTACCGCGCGATACTCGAAGGTCTGGCCTACGCCTTGCGCGAAGGCCAGGAGCGCACCGAAAAGCGCAGCGGCGTACCGATTACCGAGATCCGCATCTCGGGCGGCGGCTCGCAAAGCGACGCCGCGATGCAATTGACGGCGGATATTTTCGCTTTGCCGACAGCCAGACCGCATATTTACGAAACCTCGGGCTTGGGCGCGGCGATCGATGCGGCGGTGGGTTTGGGCCTGCATCGCGATTTCGACGCCGCCATCGCCGCGATGACGCGCATCGGTCGCGTGTTCGAACCTGAGCCGCAGCGCAGCAAAATCTACGACGAGTTATACCGGCGGGTTTATCAAGGCATGTACGCCCGCTTGCAACCCTTGTATCGCGAAATTCAAAAAATCACCGGCTATCCGCGCCTCGATTGACGACGGATAGGATATATTCGGCAATAGACCATGTACTCGATGGGGAATAGCTGCTAACCAAAAGGAGAGGATGTCATGAATGCGCAACAGATTTTGAAAATCGCCGCCGCCTGGGGCATGGGCTTTATCGCGCAGGGCGCGCAGGCCTCGGCCATCCAATTGATCGAGCAAGACGCCGCCGGGCAGGGCAACGCGTTCGCCGGTTCCGCCGCGCGCGCCGATAGCGCGGCGACGGTGTTCGCCAATCCAGCCGGAATGATCAAATTGCCGGGGAAAAATCTGTCGATGGGCGTGACCGCGATCGATATCAAGGCGCGCTTCGAAAACGGCGCCTCCATTGCGCCGCCGACGCAACTCATTCAGCCGCCCTTTACCCAAGCCACGCCGGCAGGCAGCGATGCGGACGGCGGCACGCTGGGCTATGCGCCCAATTTTTATTACAGCCAGCAGTTGGACGATCGATGGGCGCTCGGCATCGGCTTCAATGCGCCCTTCGGGCTGAAGACCGACTATCCGGAGGACTTTCGCGGCCGTTTTCTGGCGCGCAAATCGGATATCAAGACGATGAATTTCAATCCCAGCGTCGCCTATAAGCTTAACGAGACGGTCGCCTTGGGATTCGGCGCAAACTATCAAAAATTCGACGCCGAACTGACGCAAGCGGTGATTACCGCCGGCTTGGCGGCAGGCGAGGGCTATTTGACGCAAAAGGGCGATTCCTGGGCCTGGGGCTGGAATGTCGGCGTATTGATCGACCTGACGCCGGCGACGCGCTTGGGAGTGTCGTATCGCTCCAAAGTCGACCACAAGATCAAGGGCAACTACAGCTTCGACAATGTTCCGGCGCCTATCCTCGCCGCCGCCGGCTTCAACGCGATGAGCGGCGACGGCACGGCGACCGTGACCTTGCCCGAAATCTGGACCTTCAGCCTGACGCATCAATTGGACGAGCGCTGGCAACTGCTCGCGGATCTCAGCCGCACCGGCTGGGGCGACCGATCCGAATTGCGTATCCAGTACGCCAACGGCAGCAAGGATCAATTCAACACCTTCGACTGGAAAGCCACGACGCGCGTCGCCGTCGGCGCCAGCTACCAGCTTAACGACAGCCTCAAGCTGCGCGCTGGCCTCGCGACCGACCAATCGCCGGTCACCGACGACAACCGGATAGCGCGCATGCCCGACAGCAGCCGCACCTGGTATGCGCTCGGCTTCCAATATAAGCCGAACAAGACCATGGCCTTCGATGTCGGCTATACCTACATCAAAGGCAAGGACGCCAAAATCAACGAATCCGGCACGCCGCCGAACCCGGTTTCGTATGGCGTATTGAACGGCGCTTACCGCAACAGCGGCCAGGAGTTGGGCGTGCAATATTCGCTGAGTTTTTAAGCCCAGCCTCGATACGCCTCGAAATCGGGGCGGAAGCGGAGTATGTCGGTTGAGCCGTCGAGGCGGATAGCCGTCCCGCCAGCGCCGAGTTTTGCCTGTCGCCTCGACAAAACCCGGCGCTCGCGCCCCTTACTTCACCTCGAACTCGCCGACGAACACCTTCGCGCCCGCGCCCTTAAGCCGTAGCGTGACGATTTCCTCCTTGGCTTTGGACGAGCCAAAGGCGGTGGTCAGCTTGACTTGCAATGTGGTCGCGCCGGCCACCAATTGCTGGCGATGGCCGTAGAAATTCGCTTCGACGCGGTACTTGCCGGGCTTGGCCTGGCGTAGCGAGAAGGTTTCCGGGCCGTAGCCGCCGGTGAAATCGCGCGACATACGTCCGCCTTGGTAGGTGAGCGGACGCGAGTACGACGCCATTTCGCCGTCCGGATCGGTGACCCAGAGATCCATATCGCTATTGTCCGCATCCCACGTCATGACCACGCGCAAATCCAGCGGCATGCTGCGGATCAAGCGCGGGTCGATGCGTTTCAGATCCAAGCCGGCGGGCGCGGTAGCGATCAGCGCATTCAGTTCGGTCAGCGCGATCGATTCGATTTCCGGAAAACGCGGCGCCCAGGGACGCTCCACCACATCGTACAAGGCGTGCAGCGCCGCTTGCCGATCGCCGGCGGCGGCGTGCGCCAGGCCGAGGTCGCGATGCGATTGCGGCTCTTCGGGCGCCAGGTCGCGCACGCGCTTGAACAACTCCACCGCCGACACGGGCCGTCCGGCCTGCATCAGCCGATAGGCGAGCACGCGCAGGATATGACGGTTCTCGAGCTCCATTTCCGCCAGATTCGAGAGAATGCGCAAGCCGAGTTCGGGCTGCGCGCGCTCGAAGAAAATGTCCGCTACATCTAGATAGAAAGCCGTGCTATCGACGTAGCTGGGGCGTTCGTCGAGATAGATGCGATAAAGATCGGCCTGCGCCGCATCGCGCAAACGTCGGGCATAGGCGGCGTCGGGCTGCCAGGGTTTGAGGCGGATACTGGCCGCAGCAGGCGCGGGCATCGCTTTGTCCTGTGCCGCCGGGGCCGGCGATGCAGGCATCGCCATCGGCGGCGGCGATTGAGGCGGCAAACGATAGGCGGTCGCTTGTCCCGATTGAACCCTAGACGCCGACTTACTCGCCGCCGACCTCGGCGCATCGTCGCGCAACTCCGACGCGCTTGACGCCTCGGGCATTCGACTGAATGTATTGGGATCGGACTCATTCCTCGGCATGGCTTTCGCCTCGGCCTTTGCTGTTGGCCGCCCGTTCTTCGGAAAATTCTTTTCCCACCACGCCTGCTCTTGCTTGAAGAGCGCGGCGATGCGATCCAGATGCTGGCCGCGCTCGCGGCTCATGTCCGCCACCTTGGTGCGGCGCAGGCGTTCGTAGTCGGCGCGCAATTCGGCGGGCGGGTCGATTTCATGACGCGCGTAATCCTCGACGCGAT
>DATETD010000188.1:0-4324 GCA_035283885.1 Rhodocyclaceae bacterium | reverse complement strand
TGGCGATATGCTCTTTCATCAACCGCAGCCATTCGGTCTGTTCGGTGGTAAAGGCCGTGGCGCGTTGCGCATTGTGGCGGAAAATCCAGGTCTGAAAGCGCTTATCCACCTGCTCGCTATACGGTCGGAGTTCGCCATGTTCACCCTCCAGCCCCAGTGCAAAGCGCACCAGCGACACCAGATCGGTGAGTTGGCGTCGGCTGTCGGCGCCTTTGACCTGGCTGGTTTTCACGCGCGCATAGGCGCTCCATAAGCGTTCGGTGGTCAGCATCAGCGGTGGGCGGCTCAGGCGGTCGTGTAATTCTTCGATCATATCGAAAGTAAGGCGCCGGCGCTGGTAGGGCTGTTGGTAAAAGAAGCTTAACGCGGCGATTTCGTCCTTATGTTGCCGGATATAGTCGCTAAAGGTCTGGATGACCCGATTCGCCTGTTGTTCCGCCTGGGCGCCGAAGCCCGAGAAGGTAACTTGGTCGAGGTTGATATGGTCGATGAGCTGCTCGCGTTCACGGCGCGCGGCTTCGATTTCGTCGCGCAGTTCGGGGCGGTCGAACGGGACGCAGGCGGCGGCGACGCGGGTGGTGCGCGCGGTTTCCAGTTCTGCCGCCGTCAGCGTCTCTTCCGTGCGGGTAATGCCTTGGGCTTGGGCGGTTTGTAGCGCGGTGGCGACGATGCGGTCGGGGTCGAGCGCGGCGATCAGTTGCTTGCCCAGCTCGCCGATCGCGATGCCGCCGCTGGCCTGTTCGATGCGCGCCTTGGCCTTGTCGTCGAGTTGTTTGTTCAATCGCACCAAGCGATTGGCGAGCGAGAGGATGGTGTCGTCGTCGCGGCAGCCGATGGCGACGCCTTGCAGCAGGTCTTTGAGCGCGACCGTGGGCTTTTTTTCCAGCGGGCGGCTTTCGGTCTTGAGCGATTTTTCCACGCCCACGGCGTCGATCAGTACGAAGCGGGTTTTGGCGCCGTCGGCGCTGGCCGATACGCGCTGCAGGCTTTCGGCGTCGAGGCTGCGCACGCCGCGACCTTTCATCTGTTCGTAATAGCCCTTGCTGCGCACGTCGCGCATGAACAGCAGCACTTCGAGCGGCTTGACGTCGGTGCCGGTGGCGATCATATCCACCGTGACGGCAATGCGCGGGTGATAGTCGTTGCGGAAGCTCGCCAGCACGCTATCGGCGTCTTCTTCGGCCTTGTAGGTCACTTTTTTGCAGAAGGCGTTACCTTCGGCGTAAACCTCGCGCACCATGGCGATGATGTCGTCGGCGTGGCTGTCGGTCTTGGCGAAGATCAGCGTTTTAGGCGTTTCCTTGCGGTGGGGGAAGATGACGGTTTCAATCGCGGTCTTCATCGCCTGGATGACTTGGCGGATTTGGCTGAGATTGACCACCGAGCGATCCAGTTCCTTGGCGGCATAGGCGGTGTCTTCTTCGGTTGCGGCCCAGCGTTTCTTGCGCGTGGCGCGGTCGCGGTGATCCACCCATTCGCGGGCCTTGAGTTCGCCGCCTTTTTGGCCGATTTCGGTTTCTATTTGATAAACGTCATAGCCGACATTGACGCCGTCGGCGACCGATTGTTCGTAGCTGTATTCGGCGACGATATTTTCGTTGAAGAAGCCGAAGGTGCGCTTGTCGGGCGTGGCGGTGAGGCCGATCAAAAAGGCGTCGTAATAGTCGAGCACCTGCTTCCAGAGGTTGTAGATGCTGCGATGGCATTCGTCGATGACGATGAAATCGAAGGTTTCCACCGGCGTGGTGGGGTTGTAACGCACCGGCTGTTCCTGCAGGGCGGTTGGCCGGATTTCGTTGAGCGATATGTCTTCCGCCGAGTCGTCGATAGGTTCGCCCGAGAGGATGGAGTACATGCGTTGTATGGTCGAAATGCAGACCTGCGCATGCGGGTCGATGGTCGATGAGGCGAGGCGTTGCACGTTGTAAAGCTCGGTGAATTTGCGGGCGTCGTCGGGTGGCGTGTAGGCCATGAATTCCTGATGCGCTTGCTTGCCGAGGTTGCGCGTGTCCACCAGAAACAGGATGCGGCGAGCACCGCCGAATTTCAGCAGGCGGTAGATCGCGGTGATCGCGGTGAAGGTCTTGCCCGCGCCGGTGGCCATATGCACCAGCGCACGCGGCTTGTTTTGCGCCAGGGATTTTTCCAGACCGGCGACGGCGCCGATTTGGCAATCGCGCAGGTTCTGTGTCGGCAGAGCGGGCATGCGCTCGGCGAGACGGCGGCGCAGGCTGTCGGTTTGCGCCAGCCATCCGGCCAGGGTTTCGGCTTTGAAGAAGTGAAACAGCTCGCGAGCGCGCGGTGCGGGATCGCGACCGTCGGTGAAATGGACGATCTGGCCAGTGGCTTCGAACAAAAAGGGCAGGGGAGTATTGGCCGTGCGCCATTTGAGCGTGGCGTTGGCATAGCGTGCGCTCTGTTGCTCGGCGACGGTCAGGTTGGCGCCGGCGTCGTCGCGCTTGGCTTCGACGACGCCCACGGCGACCCGATTTACGAACAGCACATAGTCCGCCGGGCCGGTGTCGGTGTAGTACTCGCGCACCGCCACGCCGCTGCCGGCGCCGAGGTTAAGCTGTTTCATGTCTTGCACGATCCAGCCGGCTTGTTCCAGTTTTCGGTCGATGGCTTGCCGTGCTTTAGCTTCCGGCGTCATGGAGCGTTCTCTTTCAACGAATCGTTATCGATTTTGAATTATATCGGCGCACGATATGCATCTGCTATATGCCTTGAACCTAAAAATCTCTGTTGTCCACGAAAATCACGAAAGACACGAACAAAAACAATAGGTTGCGCCAAAAACCCATTCACCCGTCGGGTGAGCGTCAGGCGACTGATATGTAATTGATTCTTTTCGTGCTTTTCGTGTATTTCGTGGACAACTGCTTTTTCTAGGTTGAAGAAAGACGCCCCCTGCATCAACTCGCTTGCGGCCCCAACCACGTCAGCAACTGCGCGCTGATCTCGGGATTGTCGAGCAAATCGAGGTGGTTGACGCCGTTGACCGTTTTTTGCCGCGATGCGGCGAAGGCTAGGCATTTGGCGGGATCGCTATGCTGCCCTAATGCGCTTTGCAAGGGCACCAAGCCGTCGCCGATGAATTTTCCGCCGAAGTCCTCGGTGTTTTCGGCGATGACGCCGCCGATGGCGTAGCAGTCGACGCCGTCGGGTAAGGGCGTCGGTCGGCGCTGGTCCGGCAACAGCGCGAAGCGGTCTTTATCCGCCCAGTCTTCGTCGAGGATATTGCCGTAGCGCAGGTCGGTGCTGCCGGGGCTGCGGGTTTTGGTGAGTTGGGTGTAGGGCATCGTATGCGGATTGGCGTCGAGGATCGCCTCCAGCCAATTGCCGCCGCGCTCCAGCGGCGCGCCATGGTGCGGCGTGCCGAGGGTGACGAGTTTGCGCAGATGCGTCGGCCAGCGATGGCCGGCTTGGGCGCCGTAATGACAGGCGCTACGCACCATCAGGCCGCCCATGCTGTAACCGAGCAGCACCAGCTCGTCGACCGGCGTCGGCCAAGCGGCGATCAACTCTTCGAGCAACTGGGCGAAGGCGCGTCCGTTGCTGGAGATATGCAGTCCGGTGGGGTAACGTAGATAGATGTCGGTATAGCCGTGCGCGGCGGCGAGCGCTGCGCCGTGGCTATGACCATGGCGCAGCCATTGTACGTCGCTCATGCAATGGCCATGGACTAGCACCAGCAGCTTGCCGTTGGCCTCAGGAATCGCGGCGGCGAGTGCGTCGCGATCGAGTTCGAGCCGGCGTCCTGCGCGGCGCAGGCCGATGGCGATCGCCAAGGGATTGTTGCTGTTCTCAATATGGTCGCCGAAGATGCCGTTCAGGGCCGAGACGACGGCTTCGCGCTCATCCGAGGATTCGATGTGATCGAGTTGCTCCGGCAGTTGCGCCAAGCTGGTTTCGATGCCGTCGCCGACGATGCGCGTCATGCCGCGTATCGTCTCGTAGATCAATTCCGCGGTGCGCGCGCCGGTTGGCAGCGGCGAGGTTTCGCCGCGATTCGCCGTGTAGTTTTTATGGGCGGTTTCCACCATATTGGTGATGCCGACGGTGGCGTCGACCAGCAAACGGCTGAGACCGCGCAGATCCGACAGGTGGATATGAGGTTTTTTCATGGCGAGGGTCTCCAGCGGAGGCGAGTGTGTGGCGTTGCCGCCCGTCGCAGCGAAAAGTCGGCGCTGACGGGACGGATGCAACGGTGGATCAGTGGTGGCGTTGCCCGCTGTGATGGCCGGGAGGTTTGCCGCCGGCGGCGGCGCGTGGCGCGCCGCTGCGTGCGCCGGGTGCGCTGCTGCGGCGGTTGTAGCCGCTA
>DATETD010000187.1:0-2413 GCA_035283885.1 Rhodocyclaceae bacterium | reverse complement strand
TTGAAGCTGCTGACCGGCTCGATATGGTTGCCGTCCGACAGTGTGGCAAAGCGAGCGATGCCGACATCGATACCGACGATGGACGTGGACGGATGGATCGGCGCTTCGATTGCGCGTTCGGTCTGGATCGAGGCAAACCACTTGCCGCCGCTGCTCGACACCGTGATGTTCTTCGCCGTGCCTTCGACATCCCGGCTGTTGCGGTAGCGAATCCAGCCGAGTTTTGGCAGGAAGATGCGCGAGCTTCCTTGATCGAGCTTGAAGCCTTGGGGGAAGCGGAACGAATCGCCACGACCTTTCTTCTTGAACGTTGGGAAGTCGGCGCGTTTCTCGAAGAAATTGACGTAGGCGCGATCCAAATCCTTAAACGCTTGCTGGAGCGTCTGCGATGGGGATTCATTCAGCCACACATATTCCGGTTGAGATTTCCATTCCGTGAGCGCCTTGCACAGCGCGGCGTAGCCGAGTTTCTTCTCGCCACCGGCGTACCGCTCCTTCTGCAACGCCAACGCCTTGTTATAGAGGAAACGGCGCGATCCGGCGAATCGGCGCATATCGCGCGCTTGTTCGCCGTTCGGCATCAGTTCGAATTTGTAGGCTTGTAGTCGTTCCATGAAGATATTATAGACGCCGGAGTAGAACCGGATGCCTATCGGTGTCCGCGCTCTGCATCCCTGCTCAAGTTCGTCAGCTTTGCCTAAAAGCCGCTTCGCTGCTGGCGAACTTTGGACGGGGATTTTCGCGCAAATCAGGTAAGCTACGCCGCTACGACTTCTCCGCATCGACTTCGGCGCTATGCTTACCCAGTCATTTTCGTCACCGCATATTTTGTTGCTCGCCGATTCGGCGGCGTCGGGATTGCCGTTGGCGGAGATGCTGACGCCGCACTACCGCATCACCGCCACGAATCATCGGCATTCCGACCTGCCGCTGATCTTGCAGCGGGATCGCCCCGACCTGATCGTTTTCAATGCGACGGGTTGCGCTCCATTGCCGCTGTTCCTGCGCAGTCAAGACGCGGCGGTGCTGCCGAAGATTCCATTGATATTGATTGCCGACGATACCGCGGCCTTGCCGGATCGCGAAGACCTGATCGAGGACGTCGACGATTTCCTGATGCAGCCGTTTGCGGCCGACGTACTGCATACGCGCATTCGCGCTTTGTTGCAACGCAAGCTTGCCGAAGCGCAACTGCGCTTGGCGTCGCATGTGTTTCGCCATAGCGGCGAAGCTATCGTTATTACCGATCACCGTAATCGCATCGTCGATATCAATCCGTCCTTCAGTCGCCTGACCGGCTATGAGGCGGCGGACGTTTTTGGCCGCAACCCGAGCATCCTGTCGTCGGGGCGCACCTCGGCGGAGGAGTTTCAGGCGATGTGGGCCGCCATTATCGATCATGGTTACTGGCAAGGCGAAATCTGGGATAGGCGCAAAGACGGAACTCATTATCCGAAATGGCTCACCATTTCCACCGTTAAAAATAATGCGGGTCAAGTGGATTATTACATCGGCTGTTTTTGCGATATCAGCGAGCGCAAGGAAGCCGAAGAGAAAATCAACCGATTGGCGTATCACGACAGCCTGACCCGATTACCCAATCGCTATAACCTGCAAGGTCGTCTCGATCAGGCGATCGCCACGGCGCGGCACTATAGCCGGAACATTGCGCTGATGTTCATCGATATGGATCGCTTCAAGAACATCAACGACACCCTGGGCCATCCGGTCGGCGACGGCATGTTGCGCGAAGTCGCCGATCGGCTCACCGCCACCTTACGCGATGGCGATATCGTTGCGCGGCTCGGCGGCGACGAGTTCGTCGTGGTCTTGACCGATGTCGAGGCCACCGTCGCCGGTCGTTGGGCCGACAAGATTCTTACGGCATTGACGCGGACTTATCATATCGAGCACCACGAATTGCATTCCTCGCCGAGCATCGGCATCGCGCTGTTTCCCGACGACGGCGAGGATGTCGAAACGCTGATGAAAAACGCCGATGCGGCGATGTACCGCGCCAAATCCAGCGGACGCAATAATGTCAAATTCTTCACGCCCGGCATGAACGACGCCGCCAAAGCGTCGCTGGAGCTTGAGCGCGATCTGCATCATGCGCTGGAGCGCCATGAATTTGCGCTGCATTATCAGCCGCAGTTCGACGAAAACTGCGCAATCACCGGCGTCGAGGCCTTGCTACGCTGGTGGCATCCCTTGCGCGGCTTGGTGCCGCCGGACGAATTCATTCCGTTGGCCGAACAGACCGGCCTGATTCTGCCGATCGGTCAATGGGTGCTCGACACCGCCTGCGCACAACTTACGGCATGGTCGCACGCTGCGCAAACCCGCGATTTGCATATGGCGGTCAATGTCAGCGCGGTGCAGTTTCGTCAAGCGGATTTCGTCCTGCGCATCC
>DATETD010000186.1:0-17305 GCA_035283885.1 Rhodocyclaceae bacterium | reverse complement strand
GCCGCCCGACAGCGAAGCCGCTAAATTTTTGCGAATCGGCGCGATATGCAAATCATGCAACAACACCCCAAGCTGCTCTTCGAGTTCGTCCGCATCGAGCTCTTGCAACTCCAGTACCGCACGGATGTTTTCTTCCACCGTCAGCTTGCGGAACACCGAGTTCTCCTGCGGCAGATAGGATAGCCCCAACTTGGCGCGGCGATGAATCGGCATATGGGTCAATCGATGGGGATTGCCGGCGTTTTCGATGCGAATCTCGCCGCCATCGACGGCGACCAAACCCACCACCATGTAAAAGCATGTGGTTTTGCCGGCGCCGTTCGGCCCCAGCAAACCCACCACTTCGCCTGCCGCTACGGTAAACGAAACATCCATAACGACGGTGCGTGTTTTATATTTCTTATGCAGATTATGCGCGATCAATGTGGCGACGGCGGCGGTCATTCGCATTCCTCTGCCGTATCGCAGTGCAGCACTTGGCGAATCACCGATAGACTAAAGCCCCGGCTCTGTAAAAACCGCATCTGTCTTGCACGCTCGCGCGCATCGTCGGTAACTGCGCCGAACTTCCTGCTCCAAAGTTGGCGCGCGCGCGCCAGTTCGTTATTCAAATGGGCAGGCGCCAAGTATTCCTCGATCAGTTCGGGAGCAATGCCCCGATGGAGCAAACCTTGGCGCAAGCGCTGCGCGCCATGGCGCGCAGCGTAGGTATGAATAAAACTCTCGGTATAACGCTCGTCGCTTTGCAGGCGCGTGGCTTGCAGTTCGTCCAGCAACGCAGCGACGTCTTCCTCGGCGCCATACGGCGCCAGCTTGCGCATCAACTCGGCACGCGATTGTTCGCGTCGCGCAAGGAGTTTGAGCGCCCGTTGGCGCAGTTCTTGATGCATGAAATCTCAGTCGACCGTCGCGTGGCGTCGTGTTTATTCGCCTTTGGCGGTTTCGCCAGCCGTCGGCGCGACATCCACGCCCGCCGCAGTGCGCACCCGGCTTTCGATTTCTCGGGCGAGTTCCGGTCGGCTACGCAGGAATTCGCGTGCATTATCCTTGCCTTGGCCGATTTTTTCGCCTTTGTAGGCATACCAAGCACCGGATTTGTCGACAATTTTATGCTCGACGCCCAGCTCGATCAGTTCGCCCTCCCAAGAAATGCCTTCGCCGAACAAGATGTCGAAATGCGCTTCGCGGAACGGCGGCGCGACCTTGTTTTTGACGACCTTAACCTTGGTTTCGTTGCCGATCGCATCTTCGCCTTTCTTGATCTGGCCGGTGCGACGGATATCTAAACGCACCGAGGCGTAGAACTTCAACGCGTTGCCGCCGGTGGTGGTTTCGGGGTTACCGAACATCACGCCGATCTTCATGCGGATCTGGTTGATGAAAATCACCAGAGTATTGGTGCGCTTGATATTCGCGGTGAGTTTGCGCAGGGCTTGCGACATCAAACGCGCTTGCAAACCGGGCAGTTGATCGCCCATCTCGCCCTCGATCTCGGCGCGCGGCGTCAGCGCGGCGACCGAGTCGATCACCACCAAGTCAACGCCGCCGGAGCGCACCAACATGTCGGTGATCTCCAGCCCTTGTTCGCCGGTATCGGGCTGCGAAATCAACAGATCGGGTACATTGACGCCCAATTTGGTGGCGTAGCTCGGGTCGAGCGCATTTTCCGCATCGATATACGCCGCCACGCCGCCGGCGCGCTGAATTTCGGCGACGACATGTAGACACAGTGTGGTTTTACCGGAAGATTCCGGACCGTAGATCTCGACCACGCGGCCACGCGGCAGTCCGCCGATGCCGAGCGCAATATCCAGCCCGAGCGAGCCGGTCGACACCGTTTGGATGTCGTTCTCGATCTGGCCTTCGCCCATCTTCATGATGGAGCCTTTGCCGAATTGCTTTTCGATTTGGGCCAAGGCGGCCTGTAATGCCTTGCTCTTGTTTTCGTCCATGGGTGCACCTCGCTGAATAGGGGCGATTATGCCACGGATGGCACAATTTTTGCCGATTTACACGCTGGATTGGGATCGCGCATCTGGCGCAGCAGATCGACACTGTACAACGCTCATGTCGGCAAAAAGATAAAATCGAAAAAGCCGTCCACGAACGACACGAAAAGCACGAACAAAACCGGAAAGACGCCAAAGAAGGCGGTGGGGTCATACGGCTGCATTGACGAGAAATTCACGCATCTTGCGTATCTTTTTCGTGTCTTTCGTGGACAAGGTTTTGCTGGATCGTTCCATCCATTTGCCCAGATGAGCGTAGAAGATAGGCGAGCAGCGCAGCGGCAATGCCTTGCCGTAGCGTCAGCGCCGACTTTTCAGTCACGACCGCAAACGTAGTCGATCACTGGGTCGAGATAGTCGGTCCACCGCGTAAAACTATGGTCGCCGCCCGGCAAAACGGTTTGCTGCGCGCCCGCGTAATACGCTACGGCATGACGATAATCCAGCGTTTCGTCGCCCGTTTCCGCGAGCAGCCAAAACCGCTGCGGCTGCCGTAGCGGATTGCAGTGCAGCGCACGCAACTCTGCTGCATGTTGCACGGTGAACTCGAAGGCTTCTCCGGTATACAGCCAGCGGTGAACGCCGAGAAATTTCGGCAACGACAGATGCGCGACGACAGCCGGATTGACCAAAACGGCTGTCAGGTCGAACCGTTCGGCCAACCAGGTGGCGTAAAAGCCGCCAAGCGACGATCCGACCACGCCGCGAATCGCATGTCGATGGATCAGCCGTTCGGCCAAGGCGATGGCGTCTTTGGGTGAGGCCGGGAGTTGCGGGCAGATAAACCGCTCTCCTAAGCCTCGCTCCTGCATGCGCTGTTTAAGCGCTTGCGCTTTATGGGAAGGCGGGCCGCTGGTAAAGCCATGCAGATAAAGCATCGCTCACAGCAATTTTTCGATATCGGTCGCCAAATCCTCGGGCAAGGTGGTCGGCGCAAAGCGTTCGACGACCTTACCTTCGCGGTCGAGCAGGAATTTGGTGAAATTCCATTTGACGCTTTCCGTACCGAGCACGCCGCGCGCTTCTTTCTTTAAGAACTTGTAAATCGGATGGGTATTATCGCCATTGACGAGCACTTTGGCGAACATCGGGAAACTGACGTTGTAGGTCAGACTACAGAACTCGCCGATCGCCGCCTCGTCGCCCGGCTCTTGCTCGCCGAACTGGTTGCACGGAAAGCCCAAAATAATCAGACCGCGTTCGCGATAGGCCTGCCAAAGCGCCTCCAATCCGGCATATTGCTTGGTAAAGCCGCATTTACTGGCGACATTGACGACCAGTACGACCTTGCCTTGGTATTCGGCCATCGATTGCTCTTGACCATCCAAACGACGTGCGGACAAACGATATAACTCACTCATGGCGATATCCTCGGAAAATAAAACGGGCCAACGCGCCGGGCCGATCGCTGCCATCGCCCCGACGTCGTTCATGGATGCAGTTTACAGCCCCGCATCCGCTTTCAATGCAGCCGCCTTGTCGAGATTTTCCCAGGTGAATTCAGGCTCGTCGCGACCGAAGTGACCGTAGGCCGCCGTCTTCTTATAGATCGGACGGAGTAGATCCAACATGGCGACGATGCCCTTGGGGCGTAGGTCGAAGTGTTTTTTGACCAGAGCGGCGATCTTATCGTCGGCAATCTTGCCGGTGCCTTGCGTCGTCACCCACACCGAGGTCGGCTGCGCCACGCCGATGGCGTAGGAAATCTGCACCAAGCAACGTTCGGCCAGTCCGGCGGCGACGATATTCTTCGCCACATAGCGGCTGGCGTAGGCCGCCGAGCGGTCGACCTTGGACGGATCCTTGCCCGAGAACGCGCCGCCGCCATGCGGCGCGGCGCCGCCATAGGTGTCGACGATGATTTTGCGCCCGGTCAGGCCGCAATCGCCCTGCGGGCCGCCGATGACGAAACGTCCGGTCGGATTCACCAGATATTTGATTTCGCCTTTGACCAACTCCTTGGGCAGGGTCGGCTTGATGATTTCCTCGATCACCGCTTCGCGAATCTGGGCCATTTCGATGTCGGGCGAATGTTGCGTCGACAGCACGACGGTATCGATCGAATGCGGCTTGCCGTTTTCATAGCGAATCGTGACTTGCGATTTGGCGTCGGGACGCAGCCAGTTCAAGCGTCCGTCGCGGCGCAATTGCGATTGACGTTCGACCAGACGATGCGACAGATAGATCGGCAGCGGCATCAAGGTCGGGGTTTCGTTACACGCATAGCCGAACATCAAGCCTTGGTCGCCCGCGCCTTGATTCAGATAGTCGTCGGAGGCGCGATCCACGCCTTGGGCGATATCCGGGCTTTGCTTGTCGTAGGCCACCAACACGGCGCAGCCGCGGTAATCGATGCCGTAATCGGTGTTGTCGTAGCCGATGCCTTTCAGCGTTTCGCGCGCGACTTGGATGTAATCGACATTGGCCTTGGTGGTGATTTCGCCGGCAAGCACCACCAGACCGGTGTTGCACAGCGTTTCGGCGGCGACGCGCGAATACGGATCTTGCGCCAAGATGGCGTCGAGAATCGCGTCGGAAATCTGGTCGGCGACTTTGTCGGGATGGCCTTCGGACACCGATTCGGAGGTGAAGAAATACTCGTTAGACATGCACTTGCTCCTTGGATCTACAAAAAGATTCGCCCCGCAATTCCGGCGAGGCCGGCTCCGGGGCGTGAGCAAGCGACGCTTTAGCGAAATTTATTTGTCGGCGGAGGCTGCGCCATGACTGACGCTACGACTTCCGCCTTCTCCGTCTCGCAAGTTGTCATTAACTCGACGGAATGGGCGGTAAGTGTACTGCAAAATTTAGCGACGGGTCAACGATTTTGCGGCGATGGTTTTTCGGCTCATTCCCAGCCCGAGGGTTGCGCTTGTCGATGGCTGGGTTGGCAGAATATGCGGCGATCTTCAAGACGCACCGCCGTCAGCGTGCCGCCCCAAACGCAGCCGGTGTCTATCGCCAGCAAGGTGGCTTCTTGGTAGAACCCCAGCGCCGACCAATGACCGCAGAGCAGTAAATGGTCGCGACTGGCGCGGTCGGGAAAAGCGAACCATGGCATGCAATTCGCAGGCCCCTGCGTCGGCGGCGCTTTGCTGCCGGGCGCGCGGAACTCCATTGCGCCGGTTTGCGTCAGGTAGCGCATGCGCGTCATGGCGTTGACGATAAACCGCAATCTTGGCCAGCCTTTCAATTCGTCCGACCATACGGTCGGTTCCGATCCCCACATTTCCGCAAGGAATTCGACATAATCCGGGGAGGTCAGCGCGGTGCGGACTTCGTCGGCAAGCGCCTGCGCCTGGGCGACGGTCCAACTCGGCATCAAGCCCGCATGCACCATCGCCCAGTCGTTTTCGGCGTAAAACAGCGGTTGGGCGCGTAGCCAGGCCAATAACTCGTCGCGATCGGGCGCCTTGAGCACTTCGGTCAGGGTGTCCTCGCGATGCGCCTTGCTATAACCCGCAGCCAACATAATCAGATGCAAGTCATGATTACCGAGCACGACGTGCGCGACAGCTCCCAAGGACTTGATATAGCGCAATACCGCCAGCGACTGTTGGCCGCGATTGACCAAGTCGCCGACGAATCCCAGACGGTCTACGCTGGGATCGAATGCGACATGATCCAGCAAGCGTCTAAGCGGCTCATAACAGCCTTGCAGATCGCCGATAATGTACGTTGCCATTATTCTTTGCTTTCGTTACGCGCACGTTCGATCTGCACGCCGACGCGGCGCACCCCCTTCATAATGCCGATCTTCGCCACGCTGATTTTTACCCAAGGCGCGCCGAATTCGTTCAACAACAAAGCGATCACATACTCCCCTAAGGTTTCAAGTAGATTGAAGTGGCGGATCGCCAACTCCTTGCGAATCCGCTCGATCACTTCATCATAGCGAATCGTCTTGCCGATATCGTCGTTCTGCGCCGCTTCGTCGGGCACGCCGAATGTCAAACTAATTTCCAGCGTTTGCGGCGCGACTTTTTCGCGTGCGAAAATGCCGACATGCGCTTCGACGCGCATATCGTCGATAAAAATAAAATCCATTGTGTCGCCTTTTGAAGTCCTTGCGCCAAGCTCGATTAAAATGCCCGCTATCTCCTATCTCAACGGGCGCGAATCGATCGTTTCGTCCTGGCCCGGCGGATATTCATTTCGAGGAATTCACCATGGAACTGGCCGTTGCGATCATCCTGGGCTATCTGCTCGGTTCGCTCCCCTTTGCGGTTATTGTCTCACGCGCTTTCGGTTTAGCCGACCCGCGTCGCGTCGGTTCGGGCAATCCGGGGGCGACCAATGTGCTGCGTAGCGGCCATAAGCTTGCGGCCTTACTGACTTTACTCGGCGATGCGGCCAAGGGATGGTTCGCGATGTTCGTGGCGTTCAAAGTCGGCGCTGGCGAGACGGCGGTGGCGGCGGCCGGGATTGCGGCGTTTCTGGGCCATGTGTTTCCATTCACCCTCGGGTTCAAAGGCGGTAAGGGCGTGGCGACGGGCCTGGGCGTATTGCTGTTCTTTTCCGGCGCCTTAGGCGGCATCGTCGCGGGAATTTGGTTGCTGGTGGTGCTATTCACGCGCTATTCGTCGCTAGGCGCGCTGACGGCGGCGACCGGCGCGCCGATAGTCGCCTGGTATTTACTCGAGCAACCCAAGGTCTTGATC
This sequence comes from Rhodocyclaceae bacterium, assembly GCA_035283885.1. Classification (GTDB taxonomy): domain Bacteria; phylum Pseudomonadota; class Gammaproteobacteria; order Burkholderiales; family Rhodocyclaceae; genus DATETD01. The sequence goes on along the minus strand of DATETD010000186.1, from coordinate 10,635 downwards.
CCCGTGACTTTACTCTCGATGGTGCTGATCGTGCGCCATCGCAGCAATATCCGCAACCTGCTCGCCGGCGTCGAAACCCGTATCGGCGCGCCGAAAAAGAAAAAGCCGCAAGCGGGTTGAGCCGACGCGGACGCGGATGATTACGCGCCGCACTCCGCCAACGGCCAGCGCGGGCGCACGATAAAACCGCCCGTGCCGGGCGGCGGCAATTCGCCGCGCATCAGTCGTTGCGCACCGCAAAACGCGATCATCGCGCCGTTATCGGTGCATAAAGCCAACTCGGGGTAATACACCCGACCGCCCAGCGTCGCCAACGCGGCGTCCAGGCGTTGCCGCAGGCGGGTATTCGCGCCGACGCCCCCCGCAACCACCAGCGTCGGCAGGCAATGCTGTCGACACGCCGCGAGCGCCTTAGCGGCGAGCACTTCGGTCACAGCCTCCTGAAACTCGGCAGCCAGCGCGGCGCGCTCCTCGTCGTTCAGGCATTTACCGCGCACTTGGGTCAACACGGCGGTTTTCAAGCCCGAAAAGCTGAAATTCAGATCGCCGCTTTGCAACATCGGACGCGGCAGTTTGTAGCGTCCGGCGTAACCGCGTGCGGCGAGCTTGGCGAGCGCCGGGCCGCCGGGATAGCCCAATCCGAGCAGTTTGGCGGTCTTGTCGAAAGCCTCGCCTGCGGCGTCGTCGAGCGACTCGCCGAGCAATGCGTAATCGCCGACCTGCGATACGCGCATCAACTGGGTATGTCCGCCCGAAACCAGCAAGGCGATGAACGGGAACGCAGGCGGATCGACCGACAGCAACGGCGAGAGCAGATGGCCTTCGAGATGATGCACCGGCAACGCGGGGATATTCAATGCCGCCGCCAAGGCCTCGGCAAAGCTGGCGCCGACCAGCAAAGCGCCCGCGAGACCGGGGCCGGCGGTGTACGCAATCGCGTCGAGTTCCTCGCGCCGACTGCCGCCCTGCTGCAAGACGGTTTCCAGCAGCGGAATCAAGCGACGGATATGGTCGCGCGAAGCCAGTTCGGGCACGACGCCGCCGTACTCGTCATGCATTGCGATTTGGCTATGCACCGCATGCGCCAGCAAACCTCTTTCGCTGTCGTAAAGCGCCACGCCGGTTTCGTCGCAGGAGGATTCGATACCGAGAACTTGCATGGGAGTCGCCCAAAGTTGGAGGTCGGAATAAGACGGCTGCCGAGCGTGCGCCCGGCAGCCGTCCCGTCAGAGCCGACTTTTACAGTATCAGCGTCCGCGCATCAACGCTGCGATGCGCTGTTCGATCGGCGGGTGGCTGGAGAATAGCTCCATCCAGCCCGGAGCGCCGTTGATGCCCGAGGTGGCGACGTTCTTCGGCAACTCGCCGGCGCTCATACCGCCCAAACGGCTGAGGGCGGCGATCATCGGTTGCGGCGTGTTCATCAATTGCGCCGCGCCCGCATCGGCGCGGAATTCGCGCTGGCGCGAGAAGTACATCACGACCATGCTGGCGAGGATGCCGAAGACGATATCGCAGACGATCACGGTGACGGTGTAAGCCAGCCCTGGGCCGGAGCGCTCCTCGCCCTTGCTCAACGCCGAGTCGACAATCCAACCGACAATGCGCGCAAAGAACGTGACGAAAGTATTGACCACGCCTTGGATCAAGGTCAGCGTCACCATGTCGCCATTGGCGATATGCGCCACTTCGTGCGCCAACACCGCTTCGGCTTCGCTACGCGACATGGTTTGCAGCAAACCGGTCGACACGGCGACCAAGGAGTTGTTTTTACTCGCGCCGGTAGCGAAGGCGTTCGGCTCGCCTTCGTAAATCGCCACCTCGGGCATCGCCAATCCGGCTTTTTGCGACAAGCGACGCACGGTGTCGACCAACCAGTATTCGGTCGAATTCTGCGGATTTTCAATCACTTGAGCGCCCGTCGACCATTTCGCCATGAATTTGGAGAGCCACAACGAAATGAAGGCGCCGCCAAAACCCATAATGGCGGCAAACATCAGCAACTTGCCGAGATTCAGCCCACCGTGGGCAAAAAACCGATTCGCGCCGGTCAGCGTGGTGACGACGCCGAGCACGATCATTATGGCTAGATTGGTGGCGATCAGTAGCAGGACTCTTTTCATGGTCAGTCTCCGTGGTAAATGGGGAATCGGTATAACTTACCCGATATCGGGCTGCTAGGACAATTATTCAAGGGGCAGGCTCCACCGAGCCGACGGCGACGGCGTTTTGTTTGACAGTGCCGACGAAGTCCGGTAGGATGCGCCCCTTCCGTAAGGGGTCGGTAGCTCAGCCGGTAGAGCAGCGGACTTTTAATCCGTTGGTCGCGAGTTCGAATCTCGCCCGACCCACCAAATAAAACAAGGACTTGCAGCGATGCGAGTCCTTTTTTTATGCGCCGCACCACACCCATGTCACACTTCGGAAAAGCACACGGCGACTGTAGCGGCGCGCGAATTGGCGTCGGTTTTCGCGGAATTTGGGATGACCGAAAATTGTGCATATTCTGTTCGCCTATCGACGCCTTGAAGCCGCATCAGCGAGTTTCGCCGAACCGGCATCGATCCGCTTTAGCCGACGCACGTAGCGTGGCCAAGCGCGCCGCGCGAATCGCGAGCGGAATTTTCGTCGGAATATCCACCGCACGCGCTATCGCTCCGGCATCGACGGCGCGCACGGCGGCGAGTGCGGCGCGCCATGCGGCGGCTTGCGGATAGGGGCGGTCGGTGTAGCCTAGCCGCCCACGATAATCGGCTTCGCACGCCAGCAACACCCCATCGAAGCGCGCGGGGCGGCGCAGCGCGTCGCAGGATTCGAGCAGATTCAAGCGCGTGGCATGGCGCAGTTCGTCGTAGCGATGGATGGTTCCATGATGGCGCGCCACCAGGCGAGCGAGGTCGCGGCAGTCGCTCGGGATACGCAGACGCACGCACAGCGCCTCCAGCAGTTCGGCGCTTTTTTCCTCGTGTCCGTGATGGCGCGGCAAGAATTCGGCGGGAGTGCAGCCTTTACCGAGATCATGCATCAGCGCCGCGAAGCGCGCCGGTAGCGGGGCGTCGAGTTCGGCGCTGAGGTCGACGACCATCAGGGTGTGGACGCCGGTGTCGATTTCCGGGTGATGGGCTTGCGGTTGCGGCACGCCCCAGAGCGCATCCAGTTCCGGCAGCAATTTTTGCAAGGCGCCGCAGGCGCGTAAGACTTCGAACATGCGCGATGGCCTCGCCTCCATCAGGCCGCGCGCCAGCTCCTGCCAGACGCGCTCGGCCACCAAGGCGTCGACTTCGCCTTGAGCCACCATCGCGCGCATCAGTTCCAGCGTCTCCGGCGCGATGCCGAAGTCGTGAAAGCGCGCGGCGAAGCGTGCAATGCGCAAAATCCGCACCGGGTCTTCGGCGAAAGCGGGCGCGACGTGACGCAGGATGCGCTGCGCCAAATCGGTCCGTCCGCCCCAAGGGTCGACGATATGGCCGTCGTCGTCCATCGCCATCGCGTTGATCGTCAGATCGCGGCGGCGCAAGTCTTCTTCTAGACTGACTTCGGGCGCGGCATGGAAGCTGAAACCGACATAGCCGCGTCCGGTTTTACGCTCGGTGCGCGCCAAGGCGTATTCCTCTTGAGTCCGCGGATGCAGAAACACCGGAAAATCGCGACCGACGGGGCGGAAGCCCGCTTGCAGCATCGCCTCGGGCGTCGCGCCGACGACGACCCAGTCGCGGTCTTGGGTCGGCAGCCCCAACAGGCGGTCGCGCACTGCGCCGCCGACAGCATAAATTTTCATTGTCGATGACCTCGGAGATGTATTATCCGTCTCGCCAGCACCGACTTTAACAACTTAGCGCTCTGTAGCGAAATTTCGCGGTATCCTACAGAAAACCGCAGCGGTCGGCGGCTACTTTCGTTATACATCGATTTTGCAAAGGAAGAGAATGTTTGCATTTTTTTCAAGCAGTATCGCCCGCGTGTTCAATGCAGTGGTTTTTATCTGCATGTTCTGCGGTTTGAGCGCCTTCGCCGTCGCGATCGGCTGGTACAACTACGATACCACGATGAAGGAGTTGCGCGCCAAGGCGTTGAGCCGGGCGGATCTCGCGGCCTTCAGTTTGAAGGAGCCGCTGTGGAATTACGACGACAATACCTTGCAGGACATCTTCAAGGCGGTTTTGCTGGATAGCGATTTCGTCGCCATCCGCGTCAGGATGAGCCGCGACCAGAAGGTGATTTCCGAAAAGAAAATCGAGGCGCTGGCGCAAACGAGCTTCGAGGAGATGACGGCGAATCCCATGTACCTCAGCAGCATCACCAAAATCAAGCGCGAAGACGAACATATCGCCGATGTGCAGATCGTCACCTCGGTCGAGAAAGCGCAGGCCGTGATTCGCTATACCACCTGGTTGATTTTGGCGTTCGCGCTGGGGCTGATCGCCACGATGGCCTTGGTGATGCTGGTGCTGGGCAATCGCGTGCTGAAGCGCCCGATCGATGCGCTACGCGAGAGCGCCGACCGATTGGCGCAAGGCCATCTCGATACGGCGATCGATACGCAACGCAAAGACGAACTCGGCAGTTTGGCGGGCAGCTTCGACCGCATGCGTAATGCGATACGCAAGAAACTGGCCGATTTGGCGATCCTCAACGACACCGGCGAGAAGCTCGCGAGCATCCACAATCAACTCGAAGCACTGGAAACCGCGATTCGCGTGATGAGCGAGCAAACCCATGTGGAGCGCGGCTCGATCTATCTGCTCGACGCCGAAGGTAAATTGAACTTGCATGCGTATTATCCCAAGCTCGCCGGGCCGGTCAACGACTTCCCCAAGTCGTTTCGCTTGGACGAAGGGGTCGCCGGGCGCGTGGCGCGGCGCGGAGAAATCGTTTTCATCCCGGATGTGAGCCGGGAGCGCGGCTATGTGGCGCAGACGCCGCACGAGCGGCCTGTGGCCTTGCTGTGCGTGCCGATGTTCGACGACAAGAACGTCTTCGGCGTGATGAACTTTATCGGCGAGGTGGGCAAGGTCGCGTTCGAGCGCGAGGACGAAGGCTTTGCGCTGACCGTCGCGCGCATGACCGTAATCACCACGAAGAATATTCAGATGCTCGAAGTGATCGAGCAGCAGAACCACAGCCTGGAGGAGAAGATTCTCGAACGCACCGCCGAATTGCGGCAAAAGACCAACGACATTTCCGCCATGTTGCAGAACATGTGCCAGGGCATCTTCACCGTGGTCGGCGGCGGCGTGATACATCATGAATATTCGTCGTATCTCGCGCAGATTTTCGAGACGGCGGAGATCGCCGGTCGCCCCGCATTGTCGTTTCTGTTCGAACACAGCGATGTCGGCGCCGACGAACTGAATCAAATGGAAGCGACGCTGGGGGCGATGATCGGCGAAGACGAGATGATGTTCGAATTCAACTCGCATTTGCTGACCAACGAATATTGCAAACGCTTCGGCGACGAGCGCGGCAAGATCCTCGACCTCGACTGGAATCCGGTGCTGGATATGGACGGCAGGATCGACAAGGTCATGGTGATCGTGCGCGACGTGACCGAGCTTAAGGCCTTGCAGCGCGAGACCGAGAAGCAGAAGGAAGAACTCGATATCATCGGCCAGATTCTGTCGATTTCGCAGAAGAAATTTTTGGAATTTCTCGAAACCGCCTACGAATTCATCGAAGAAAACCGCGAGATCGTCGCCAGAACGGCGGCGATCGACAAGGACGTGGTGGCGGTGTTGTTCCGCAATATGCACACCATCAAGGGCAATGCGCGCACCTATGGCCTGAGCTACATTACCGACCAGATTCATGCGGCCGAGACCAGCTATGCGCAGATACGCTCGGGCGAGGCGGAATGGCGACCCGCGCAACTGCTCGAAGAGCTTACGACGACCAAAGCCTGCATCGGTCGTTACGAGACCGTCTTCAAGAACAAGCTCGCGGGTTTCGCCGGCGGCGACGGCGAATATCTGGATCGCGGCATCATCGAAAAAATTACGCAGGCCATCGACGAAGTCAATGAACTGTCGCACGCCAACGATATTTACAGTTCATTGCGCACCATTCATAGCTCGATCAATGCGATCGGCGCCGAGACCATCAACGACGTGCTCAAGACCGTGCTCAACGGCGTGCCGGGCATGGCGCGCGATTTGGGCAAGGAAGCCCCGGCGATCGCGATTGCGGATAACGCCATACGCATCAAAAAGGAAGTCGTGCCCTTGTTGCGCAATGTGTTTATGCATGCATTCCGCAATTCGCTGGATCACGGCCTGGAAACCGTCGAGCAACGCAAGCTCAAAGGTAAGTTGTCCTGCGGGCAGATTGCGCTCGATCTCGAGATCACGCCGGAACGGGTAACGTTCTATTTCAGCGACGACGGCCGCGGTCTGGCGATGGAAGCGATACACGCCAAGGCGATCGAGCTTGGAATCCTGCCCGCCAATCTAAAAGCCAGCGACGAGCGGATCGCCGAGTGCGTATTCCATTCGGGATTATCGACCGCAGCGACGGTCACCAGCGTCTCGGGGCGCGGCGTGGGCATGGATGCGATCCGCAAATTTCTGCGTAAACAGGAAGGCGACGCCAAGGTCGAACTGACCGGCGGGCGCGATGCGGCGGGCTATCGCCCCTTCCGCCTGGTCATCTCGCTGCCAGCCCGGTATGCGAATAAGCAAACGTAAACCCTTTCTCGACGCAGCGGCGCGCGCCGCCCGTGCGGCTTGCATCGCTTCGATGTCATATCGCTTTCAGCGGGAGGATGTATGAACATCGCAACCGATGACCCGAGCACCATCAACCGCAAACTGGGACCGGCGGAAAACGTTCATTGCTTGCTGGATCAACTGTACTGCCTGAATTTCGCCGTTGTCGCCGAACTGCAAGGCGCGATAGAGCCGGAAAAGCTCGATCGAGCGCTGGATACCGTTCAAGCCGAGCATCCTTTACTGCGAGCGCAGATCGTGGCGATCGACCGGAGTTACTGGTTCAAACCGATCGCGCCCAGCGAGCAGCCGCTGATCGTCCAGACCGCCAGTTTGCTGCATTGGCATGAACAGCTCGAAGCGCAGTTGCGCCAACCCTTCGTGCGCGAATTGTCGCCCTTGGCGCGGTTTTTCTGGTTTCGCGGCAAGGGATTGAAATCGGTCGTCGCCATGGTGTTCCACCCGTCGATCGCCGATGGCGTCTCGGGCGCCGAACTCTTGCTGGCCATCCTACGTTATGCGGCGCTGGGGGTGGACGCGCCGAAGCTGCGCATGGCGCGAGTATGCGCTCAAGATTTACCGCCGAAAAAGCCCGCGTTGCCTGTCGTGCGCACGCTACGGAAACTGCTCTACTGGATCGAAAAATGGGGCGACGCGCTGAAATTCGTGCGTCAGTTGCCCGGCTACACGATGCGGCGCGAGAACGAACGGCAGATCGAATCCATTCCATTGAGCTTGCCGAAAAATGTGACGCAATCCTTGCTCGACGCCTGTCGCGAGCATCAAACGAGCCTGCAAGCGACGCTGGGCGCCGCTCAATTGCTGGCCTTGCACGACGAGTTCCCGCAGGCCGAAGCGCGCCATCTAGCCTTAAGCGCCGTATTCGATCTGCGCCCGGCGCTCGACGGCGCGCTCGACGCCGGCGATCTCGGGCTGTATTCGACGGTATTTTTAAACGTGCTCGCGATTGAAGAAGAGCCGGATTTTTGGCTGTCGGCGCAGACGCTCGCGCTCAAACAGCAGCGCCTGCTGGGCAGCGGCTATGCCGACATCGTGCACGACCCGTATCGCCAGGGTGGGCACTATGCCGCCGACCTACGCGCTGCGCGCCGCCTGCACGATTGGCTGTCCATCGCTCCGCCGTCGTCGATGCAGGCCGTTCTCGGCCCGTTCGAGACGCCGGAATTGGGTGGGCAACTGCACGTAAAATCCTTGGCTTGCCTGATTTCGCCGCTGCCGCAACATCCTATATGCATTACGGCGACCCTATGCGACGAGCGCTTGACCTCCTACATCATCTATGACAAATATAAAATCGGCAGCATCCAGGCCCATCATATCGCCAACGCGTTCATGAGCCGCCTCAAGAGCGCCGCAGCGACGGCGGACGCAGCGGTGGACGTAGCGACGGAAGAATCCGTCGATAAGCCGACCGAAATGCATTAGACTTGCCTCGCGGCGCATCGCCGCACTCTTTTTTTCCGTCCTGACGGACGATTCCGAGAACACTATATTTTTTGCGAGGTTACTATGGGAAAGCTCAACGATTTGCAGGCTCTGGTGCAAGACGCCATCGACAAAGGCGCCACCAACATCGAAGAAGTGCATAAGACGATAGGCAATATGCCTTTCGATGTATTGGCCAAGATCGCCCCGCTCGAAGGCATGGCCGAAAACGCCAAGGAACTGCACACGCGCACGATCGGCAGCGTGTATGAAGCCATCCGCGTGGTCAACCAAAAGGCCGGCGAAATCGCCGCCCGCTTGCTGGGTCAGGGCAAGTAAGGCGCGCCTCCTCGGGTCGATCCCTTGCCGGCTCGACCCGACGCAACGCCGCCATTTTCGATCGAGGGAGCCGTTCATGCCGTCTCTAGCCAGCACCGCCCACCGCCGCCGTCCCGCCAGCGCCGACTTTCCGCCCATGGACACTCCCCATCGGTTCGACCGGCATGAAGTGCTGATGCGCTTGCCGCAAGGCGCAGCGCGCCCGACGCCCTTGCTGTTCGTGCATGGCGCATTCACCGCCGCGTGGTGTTGGGACGAACATTTCCTACCGTTCTTCGCCGACGCCGGCTATGCCTCATATGCAATCAGCCTTTCCGGCCATGGCGCGTCGCCGGGACGCGAGCATCTCGACATGCTGTCGATCGACGACTACGTGCGCGATCTGGCGACCGTGATCGAACAATTGCCGGCGCCGCCGGTGTTGATCGGCCATTCGATGGGCGGCTTCGTGGTGCAGAAATATCTCGAAGAACAGATCGCGCCGGGCGCAGTGCTGATGTGCAGCGTGCCGCCGCAAGGCTTGATGTCGGCGGCAATGGGCATGATGTTCGCACGCCCGGCGCTGTTGGTCGGCATGAGCCAGATTCTGACCGGCGGGCGCGCCGCGCTCGAAACCCTGCGCGACATGCTGTTTGCGCAACCGATAGACATGCGCGACTTGAAACGCTATTTACGCGGCTCGCAACAGGAATCCAGCCGCGCGATTTGGGATATGTCGCTGTTCGCCTTCCCGCGCACCGAGCGCGTCAAACGTACGCCGCTGCTGGTGCAGGGGGCGGAATGCGACCATCTCACCTCCGCCGCGTTGGCGGAAATCACCGCACGCTGCTATGGCGTCAAAGCGCAGATATTCTCGGGCATGGGCCATGGGCTGATGCTGGAGCGCGACTGGCGCTTGCCGGCGCAGCATATGCTCGACTGGTTACAACGGAATAATTTATGATCGTCGTTTTCCGCACCGCCGCGACGGGCGACGTCATCATGTTCGGCGATATCGCCAAACGCATGATGGGCTTGATGGGCAAAGAGGCCACGGAACAGGGAATTATCACCGTGGAGCAATTGCCTGCGGCCATCGAAAAACTACGCGCGGCGATCGCCGCCGACAAGCAACGCCGCTCGGCCAACGACGATGGCGCCGCCGAGGACGCCGCCTTAGCCGCCGGACAAACGCCCCCCATCAGCGTGACGCAACGCGCCATCCCCCTGCTCGAAGCGCTGGAACGTTCGCTGCAAAAGAAAAAGCCGGTCGTTTGGGGCGTTTAAGCGATTTTCAGCCCGCCATGCGCCGCAGATACGTCGCAGCTTCGATGGCGAAATAGGTGAGTATGCCGTCGCACCCCGCGCGCTTGAAGCCCAATAAGGACTCCATCATTACCGCGTCGTGGGCCAGCCAGCCGTTTTGCGCGGCGGCTTTGATCATCGCGTATTCGCCGCTGACTTGATAGGCATAGGTCGGCGCGCCGAAGCGGTCTTTGACGCGGCGCACGATGTCCAGATAGGGCATACCGGGTTTGATCATCACCATGTCCGCGCCCTCGGCTAAATCGAGTTCGACTTCGCGCAGCGCTTCGTCGCTATTGGCGGGGTCCATCTGATAGGTGTTTTTGTTGCCCTTGCCGAGATTCGCCGCCGAACCGACGGCGTCGCGGAATGGGCCGTAGAACGCCGAGGCGTATTTGGCCGCGTAAGCGAGGATGCGCGTATGGATATGATTTTCGGCGTCCAGCGCGCCGCGTATCCGCCCGATGCGCCCGTCCATCATATCGGACGGCGCGACCACGTCCGCGCCGGCTTGGGCGTGGCATAGCGCCTGTTTGGCCAATGCGGCTAGGGTTTCGTCGTTCATCACATAGCCGCGCGGGTCGTTGGCGTCGATCAAGCCATCCTGGCCGTGGCTGGTGTAAGGATCCAAGGCGACGTCGGTAATCACGCCCAACTCGGGGAATTCTTGTTTCAGGCGCGCGACGACGGTCGGCACTAAACCCGCCGGATTCCAGGCTTCGGCGGCGGTCGGCGATTTTTTGGCGGCGTCGATCACCGGAAACAGCGCCAAGGCGGGAATGCCGAGTTGTAGCGCCTGCTCGGCCAGCGGCAGCAGCCGATCCAGCGACAGGCGCGTCACCCCCGGCATCGACGCGACGCTTTC
>DATETD010000185.1:0-9216 GCA_035283885.1 Rhodocyclaceae bacterium | reverse complement strand
CGCTGCAACGCCTTTCTTCGGGTCTGCGGATCAATTCAGCCAAAGACGATGCCGCGGGTCTGGCCATCTCCGAACGTTTCACCTCCCAAATTCGCGGCCTGGATCAAGCGCGCCGCAACGCCAACGACGGTATTTCGCTCTCGCAAACGGCAGAAAGCGCCTTGCAATCGTCCGGCGACATTTTGCAACGGGTGCGCGAACTGGCGGTGCAATCGGCCAATGCGTCGAATAGCTCCAGCGACCGCCAAGCACTGAACGGCGAAGTTCAACAACTCTCGCAAGAGTTGCAACGGATTGCCACCACCACCGAGTTCAACGGCGCCAAGCTGCTGGACGGCTCGTTTGCCTCCGCCAAGTTCCAAGTCGGCGCCAACTCGAATCAAACCATTACCGCCACCTCGGGCAACTTCCAAGTCGGCTCCTATGGCAACTACCGGATCGGCTCCTTGGCGGCCCGTAGCGAAAACGGCATCGGCGATCTGACCAAAGGCACCTATACCGATCAGACGACAGTGCGCGCGCAACTCACGCAAGTTAGCGCCGCCGGTGCGGTTTCCAATATTACCGGTGGCGATTTGACCATCAATAGCGCCAACGGCACCAACAAGATCAGCTACATTGCCGGCACCAGCGCAGCGGAAATGGCGGCCGCGATCAACAACTCGGAAGCCGGGGTGCGCGCCAACGCACAAACCACCTTCGTGATCGGCGCGGCAGGCACCACCACAGCCGGCGCCGCCGCTGCCGGCCAATTGGCGCAAAACACCAGTTATACGGTGCATGTCTCGACCGACACCGTCGGCACCACCGCCGCCACCGCGCCGGCGAGCTTCCAATCGGTATCGTTCACCACCGGCGGCACGAAGAATGGTGATGCGGTCAACTCGGCGGACCAACTCAATGCCGTCGCTCAAGCCTTCAACGATGTCTCGGGCAAGACCGGCTTCACCGCCAAAGTGGTTAAGACCGAAAACAATACCTATGGCGTGCAGCTCACCAACGAAACCGGTCTCGATCTGCGCATCGCCGCCGATGCATCGAATACCGCCGACATCTCGTTGCAGGACATGTCGGTGCTGAGCGGGAAGAATGCCGACGGCACCGGCACCACCGACGACGGCGGCGCCACGCTGGGCACGGCGGCAGGCGCGACCATGGGGAGAACCGCCGCCGCCAACACCTTTATCGAAAGCGAGGGCAACTGGGTAACCGGCCAAGTCACCCTAGACTCCAACAACGCGTTTTCCATCTCCGATTCGACGGCGACTCAATTCTTTACCGGCGCCGCCGACACCGTCACGACCGGATTGCTGCAAAAAGCAGGCGCCATGGACGTCTCTTCGGTCGAATCCGCCAACCGCACACTGGCGATCGTCGATTCCGCCTTGGCCGCCGTCAATAGCCAACGCGCGCGCTACGGCGCCTTGCAATCGCGCTTCGATAACACGATCAACAACTTGCAGGCCAACTCGGATAACCTTGCGTCTTCGCGCTCGCGTATCCGCGACGCCGACTTCGCTTCGGAAACGGCCACTCTAGCTCGCGGTCAAGTGCTGCAACAAGCCGGCACCGCGATGCTGGCGCAAGCCAACGCACTACCGAACCAAGTGCTGACCTTATTGCGTGGCTAACATGAGTAAGCTAGGCTAAAAGGCGACGGACCGGGGAACTTTCTCTCCGGTACGTCGCCGAAGTCACAAGGAGAAGCACATGAGCATTCAATCCTTGAAAGGGGCCTCCGGCCAGACGCCGTTGCCCGTCCAGGTCAGGCCACCGCCTGCACCTGCGACGGATGCGACGGCGAAGCCGTCTCAAGCCCCCCCCTTACCGGTACCGCAGGCAACTTCACAACCCGTGCAGTCGGCGCAGAAAACCGCACAAACACCTTCTCTGCCTACAGACAAAGAAACCAAAGAGCAAGCACTGAAAAAGGATACGGAACAGATCGAACAAGCCATGAAAAAGCTGAAGTCGTCGTTGCCCCCCAAAGCGGGTTCCTTGCAATTTTCTCTCGACAAAACCTCCGGCCAAACTGTCATCAAAGTCATCGATACCGACACCGGCGATACGATTCGCCAGATCCCCTCGGAAGAGATGCTGGAAATCTCCAACGCCGTAGACAAAATGGCCAGCAAGATGAAAGGCGTGCTGTTGCAGCAAAAAGCCTGAGCCTTGCCGAGTCTTGCAATGTCAAGCGCCCCATCCGTGTTTCCGTGTTTCGCAGGCCCGCCATGTGCGGGCTTTTTTATCTTCCGTAGCGTGAAATTCAGTTTCGACATACTGGCATTTTTCTTGCTGAAATCGGTCGACACCGCGAGTATCGCCCAATAGCCATCGCTAAAAATCCCGAGGTTTTTCCCGATTTTTACATGACGGTCGCCATTTTCCGTCTATTTTCAAGATTACTCGCCGACAACCGTTATAGTATTCATTCGGAAGGGAAATTATCATGGCAAGCATCACCTCTGCAGGCGTCGGCTCTGGATTGGATGTCGCGGGCTTGGTCAAGCAACTCATGGCGGTCGAGTCTCAACCACTCACCAAACTCGACACCAAAGAAGCCACTTACCAAGCCAAGATATCCGCACTGGGCACATTGAAAGGTGCGGTGTCGAGTATCGACTCCGCACTTTCGGCGCTGACGCCGACGGCGGTGAGCAGCGCAACCACCACGGCAAGCTTAAGCAACAATGCAGCCGCCATCGTTACCGCCGGTTCGACCGCAAAAACGGGGAGCTATACCTTAGATATATCCCAACTTGCTGCAGCCCACAAAATCGCCACGGTCGGCCAAGCACAGCAACTGGTGTCTACAGTCTATGAAAACGCATCGAGCAGCATCGAGCAAGGCACATTGAATCTGTCGCAGGGCGGCGGCGCCAGCCAATCGATCACCATCGATTCAAGCAATGCGACACTCAATGGCCTGAAGAACGCCATCAATAACGCCAACACGGGCATTAGCGCCGATATCGTCCCAACGACGGGCGGGGTGCGCTTGATGCTCAGCAGCGCTTCGGTTGGGGCAAAGAGTAAGATGACGCTCAGCGGCTTGACCGGCTTCGACTTCGACAGCGCAACCGGCTCCGGCGCACTATCGCAATCGAGTGCCGATGGCGGTCGGGCGGCTCAGGGTTACAACAATAAAACCGACAAGATCGCCACGGGCGTACTGAGCATTGCCGCCGGCAATGGCTCGCCGCGCACCGTTACCATCGACAGTTCTAATAACACCCTTGAGGGACTCACGCAAGCCATCAACAACTCTAGCGCCGCCGTCACTGCCGCGATCGAATCGGTCGGCAGCGACAACTACCGCTTGGTGCTGACCGCGCGCGCCACCGGCGCCGACTCGAAAATCACCGTCAGCGGTCTCGACGGCTTCGATTTCAACGGCAGCACCGGGACAGGAAGCCTGACGCAATCCTCCGCACAAGGAGGGCAAGTCCCGCAAGACGCCATCATTAAGGTCAATGGCACGGAATACACCAGCAGCTCCAACACGGTCACGACGGCCATCGCCGGCGTCAGCTTACGCTTGGCGCAAACCACCACGGAAACCGCCACATTAAAAATCGCCAAAGATGAAACTCAAACCTTAGCGCGCCAGGCCTCGAATAAATTCCAAACCATTAAGGCCGCGCTCGGCGACCTCACCATCGGCAATGTGACCGCCTCCGCCTCGGCGGCGGTCGGCAGCTACTCGCTGGAAGTCAGCCAACTCGCGACAACCCACCGAATTTCCACGTTGGCATCACAAGCGCACCAGGTGTCGACGCTGGCGCCCCAAGCCCACCAACTGAAGTCCGGCGCCTTCGGCGCCAGTCAAGATCTAACCGATGGCATCAACGACAGCAGCCTGAACATTTCAGTCGGCAGTACGGCGCACTCGATCGCCGTTCCCGTAGGCACGACGCTGGAAGGATTGAAAACGGCAATAAATGCCGCCAACGCGGGCGTTACGGCCAATGTCGTCGCCGACGGCGCCAATTTCCGCCTTACATTGACCAGCCAGACCGCCGGCAGCAGTGGGCAAATCGCGACATCGGGCTTGAGCGGCTTCGATTACAACGCCAGCGCCGCGAGCAACAGCCTGTCGGTCTCGCAAGCGGCGATCGGCTACGCCAGCAGTGCGGATAAGATCGCCGAAGGCGTATTGTCGCTCGGCGTCGGTAACGCTACCCCCAAAACCATTACGATAGACAGCACCAACAACACTCTGGCCGGACTCAAAGACGCGATCAACAATGCCAACGCGGGCGTTACCGCCAGCATCGTTACCGACGGGCTGGGCGTGCGCTTGAGCCTGAAAAGCAATACTGCCGGCATCAACGGAAAAATCGCCGCATCCGGACTGACGGGTTTCAACTTCAACGCCACCACCAGCGATCTTTCGGACGCCACCGCCAATGGCGGCCAGGCGGCTCGCGGCTTCCGTAGCGCCGCCGAGAGCATCCCCACAGGAACACTCAAACTGACGGTGGGAGGCGTATCGAGAAACATCGACATCGATAGCTCCAACAACAACTTGAGCGGACTGAAAGACGCCATCAACAAGGCTAATGCCGGCGTCACCGCCACGTTGGTGACGTCCAGCACCTCCGATGTCCGCCTGATGCTGACCAGCAACACCCTCGGCACGACGGGGAAAATTTCCATGTCGGGCATTAGCGGCTTCAACTTCGATGCCGAATCCTGCACCGGCGACCTATCCCAAGCGGAAGCCGACGGCGGTCAAGCCGCCCTCGGCTCCATCGTCAAGATCAACGGAATCAGCGTCGCAGGCGAATCCAACACGCTGACCGACGCCATCCAAGGCGTCACGCTCAGCGTATCCAAACTCACCACCAGCGCCACGACCATCACGGTCAGCCAGGATAAGACCAGCACGCTCTCTTCGGCCCTAACCAACATCGTCAAAGCCTACAACGATTTCAATAAATCCGCAGCCGATCTGAGCAGCTACAACGCCGCCACCCGCCAAGGCGGCACACTGCTGGGCAATTCGACGCTACGGCAAGTATCCACGGCATTGCGCAATGCATTCCAATCGCAACCCAGCGGCGTCACCAGCACCGATATCCGACGCTTATCCGATATCGGCTTGGAGATTCAGCGCGATGGCTCCGTGACATTCAACGCCAACAAGCTCACTTCGGCCGCCAATGCCGATTTTGAAGCCGTCGCCTTACTTGCGGCCTCCTTTGCACGCACCACCAAAACGGTCACCACCAGCCTATTGGAAAGCAAGGGAACCCTCGCCGGCGCCATCGACGGCCAGAATAGCTCGATCAAAGATATCGGCAAACAACGCGAGACGCTTAATTTGCGTTTGGTGCAGATCGAAAAACGCTATCGTGCACAATTCGGCGCACTCGATTCGTCGCTATCGGGCATGCAAAGAACCGCTTCCTACCTGACGCAACAGTTGAGTGCGCTAAGAAGCAGCACCGCCACATCATAATTCATCAAGGAGACATCGATGTTCGTTTCATCCCGGAAGGCAATCAATTCCTATGCCAAGGTCGGCCTTGAAACCGGCGTCGATAGCGCCAACCCACACCGCCTGATCGCCATGTTGCTCGATGGGGCGATTTTCTCTCTCGGCAAGGCCGCTCATGCGCTTAAAGAGAAACGCATCGACGAGAAGTGCAAAGCCATTTCCACCTCTGTCGACATCATCTCCAGCGGCCTGCAAGCCAGCCTCAACCTGGAAGCCGGCGGCGAAATTGCCGACCATCTGAACGCACTCTACGATTACATGTGCACCCGCCTGATGTATGCCAACTTGCACAACAATTTAGCCGCGATCGAAGAGGTGTCCTCGCTGCTCGGCGAAATCAAAGGCGGCTGGGAAGAAATAGCCAACGATCCTGCCGTAGCTTCCCATAATAGATTGCCTTCATAATCGCTAACATACGTCCGATGCCATCCCAGATCGAACTTTACGAAGAAATGAGCCAGCTCTCCTCCCGCATGGTCGAGGCGGCCCGAGCCAATAATTGGGACAACCTGATTGAGCTCGAGCGTGGAGTCGCGGCTCTACGCGACACCTTGATGACCAACCCCGACTTCGAGGACGACCTCAAGATCGAGGGCAGCGACAAGGCGCGCACCGCCATGGATATCGCTCGCAAACGCTTGCTGATCCAACGCATCCTCGACGACGACGCCGAAGTTCGTCGCCATACAGAACCCTGGATGGAGCAAGTTCGCAATTACCTGGGCTTCCGCAATCAACGCCGCGACGTGCAAAAAGCCTATGGCGTAGGCAGCTTAAGTGCAGGTGGCTTTTCTACTTGACTTCGCCGCCCATGACCGGGATGTGCGCACGACTCGGCGCGCCCACCCACATGGACGCCTAGCCGTCTCGCCAGCGCCGACTTTTCATCCAACCGCCTGCGCCCATCGCAGACTCTCCGCCCCATGGTCATGATCCCCGTCGACGTCGGCATCCGCCTGCGCACTCAGACGGAAGTTACTCCGACACCCGTCACCCCGGTCGCCGAGATCCCCGGCGAACTCAACGAGCTTCGTCCCGGACAACTCTTCTCGGCGCGCATCCAAGAAGTCCTGCCGGAAAATACCTACAGAGCACTCGTCGCCGGACGTAGCCTGACCTTGGCCCTGCCGGAAGGCGCCAAGACAGGAGACACGCTGGAGTTGGTGGTTGTCGATCGCGCGCCCAGAGCCATCATCGCCAAACTCGCGCACCCGACGCAAAGCAGCGGCGAAGCATCGACAGCCGCCCCGTATACCTCCTTATCGCGCACCGCACAAATCATTTCCGGCCTGATGGCGCGCGACGGTCAAACGCCGCCGCCTGCCGCACTCACCCGTGGCGGCCACCCCTTACTGGCCCAAGCCCCCGAAAACGCCGCCGCCGCCGCCAAATTAGCGCCGCAAATGGCCAAAGCCGCCAGCCAAAGCGGCCTGTTTTACGAGGCGCACCAAGCCCAATGGGTCATGGGGCAACGCCCACTCGCCGATCTACTCAACGAACCTCAAGCCCAACACTCCAACCCACAAACCTTGGCGGCCTTACGGCAAAACGAGGAAACCCTCTCGCCATCGCTACCGCCCCCAAGCCCGCCCCATAAGGAGTCGCTGGGCGCACTGGCGATTTTGCAAAAATTTTTTGGATTCGACGAAACACCGGCCCAGCCGATCGCCCAAGAAACCCCCAACGCCCCGCAAAAAAACGCCGCAGACACGATCCCCGAAGATATCCGTCCGCTAGTACAACAACAACTCGACGCCGCCAGCACCCAACGCCTAGCATGGCATGGCGACGTGTGGCCCAACCAGCCGCTGGAGTGGCGTATCGAGCCGGACGACTCTCATGACAACGACCACGAAGCGCATCGCGAGCGCGACTGGATCACTTCGCTACGACTCACCACCCCACGCCTAGGCGAGATCGACGCTCGACTGCGCCTCGCCTCGCACGGAATCGGCATCGCCATCGTCACGCCCTACGCCGGCAGCGCCGAACGTCTGCGCAGCGCCATCCCCGCCTTACAGCAGGCGCTCGCCGCCGCCGGCATTGAACTGCTCAGTTGCCAAATAAGTTGTCAGATAAACTCGCCATGAGCACCGAGGCCCAACGCGCGCTAGCCGTCGCGCTACGCTACGCCCCCGGCGACGCAGCGCCCAAAGTCGTCGCCAAAGGCCGCGGCTTCATTGCCGAGGAAATCATCGCGCGCGCGAAAGAACACGGCGTATTCGTCCATGAATCGCCGGAGCTGGTGTCGCTGCTCACCCAAGTCGACCTCGATCAGCATATTCCGCCTCAGCTCTATGTCGCCGTCGCCGAGCTGCTGGCCTGGATTTATCGGGTTGAAAATCAAGACGCCGGATTCCCCGCCGAAAAGCCGCCTGCCGATCTGCCACCCAGCACACGCGAACCTCTGCCATCCGCAAATGTCGGCTAAAATTTCAACTCCCGAATTGTCCGGGTTATTTCAGAACCATCATCACCGGTGCCCAGCCCGCAATGACTCCAAGCGCTAACGACATCCTTTCGACCGACGAATTCAGTCAATACCTGCTGAGATCTAAGAGCGAGATATTTTCCATCTTCCGTGGCATGGTCGAGCGCGTCACTCAAGTCACCATGTTCTTCAACGAGGGTAAATGTGCGATTCTCACCAGCATGATCGCCTACAACGACAGCGGCGTCACCTTCGACTACGGCGCCAATGCCGAGATGAACCGTAAGGCGATGGTCGCCGACAAGGTGTTCTGCGTCGCTTTTCTCGACAAGGTTAAGGTTCAATTCATCCTGCGCGGCCTGAGACACACCGAGGTCGATGGTCGGTCGGCATTCTTCGCCAGCCTACCCGACAGCGTGCTGCGATTGCAGCGACGCGAGTATTATCGCCTGAGTACACCCGTCGCTCGTCCGCTCAAATGCATCGTCCCGGTCACCTCGGACGACGGCGTGCGTCGCTCGATCGAATTTCATGTCGGGGACATCAGCGGCGGCGGCATCGGCCTCATCAATGTTCCCATGCACATCCCCATGGAAACCGGCATGGAGTTTCAAGGCGGCAAAATCGACCTGCCGGAAGTCGGTTCGGTCAGTTTCAACTTTCAAGTACGTAGCGTATTCGAAGCCACCTCGCGCAGCGGCTCGCGCACCAAACGCATCGGTTGCGAATTCATCCGCTTGCCCGGCCCGATGCTGACCTTAATCCAACGCTACATCATCAAGGTGGAACGCGAGCGCAAAGCGCGCGAATCGGGCATGCTATAGCCGCAGCCTAGCCGATCCGTCTCGCCAGCGCCGACTTTCACCGGCGAGCGGCTGCATGACCGCTTTTTTCATACAACGGCATCACTGCCGGAAAGTGCTTCTCGATTTCCTTGATGCGATTATCGCCCGCCGGGTGAGTCGAAAGAAATTCCAACGGCGCGGCGCTATTGGCGGTCATCATTTTTTTCCACAAGCTAACGCCGGCGCGCGGATCGAAGCCGGCGCGCGCCGCCAGATCCAGACCGACCACATCGGCTTCGGATTCGTCATCGCGCGAGAACTTCAAACTCAACAGGTTGCCGCCCATCTGGAATGCCCCCGCATATTTACCGCCACCGATCAGTTCGCCCAACACCGCCGCCCCCAACTGGGTAATTTGCCCTTTGGCCATACGCTCGCGCGCATGCTCGCGCAAGGCGTGAGCAATCTCATGCCCCATCACCATCGCCACTTCGTCG
>DATETD010000184.1:0-16003 GCA_035283885.1 Rhodocyclaceae bacterium | reverse complement strand
AGTTGGCATCTTTGGTGGTGGGCGAAACTGCTAAAGTCATTGCACAAAGTCTCGCCTCGGGCGCTAATGTCGGTGTATTGCTGGGCAATTTTGCGCAACAGCATGTGGACGCCGCCGCCCTGCATGCGCTTGCGCAGCGTTTGGCTCAGGTGTTGCAAGGTCGCATCGGCTTTATCGGCGAGGCGGCGAATAGCGTCGGCGCGCATACTGCCCGCGCCTTGCCGGGTAAGAGCGGTTTGACCGCGAGCGAAATGGGAGCGCAGCCGCGCCAAGCGTATGTGTTGCTGGGCGTCGAACCCGAACTCGATTGCGCCCATGGCGCGCAAGCTTTGGCGGCGGTGGCGCAAGCGGCTTCCGTGATCGTACTGAGTCCATTCAAATCGCAGGCGGCGCTCGATTACGCCGATGTGTTGCTGCCGATCTCGCCGTTTACCGAAACTTCGGGCACGTTTATCAATACCGAAGGCCGCGTGCAGAGTTTCTATGCGGTGGTCAAACCCTTGGCGGAGACGCGCCCGGCGTGGAAGGTGTTGCGCGTGCTCGGCAATCTGTTGGGTTTGTCGGGCTTTGAATTTTCAAGCTCCGAAGAGGTGCGCGCCGAAGCCTTGGCGGGCCGTTTGGAAGCGAGCGCCGAATTGCCGAACGCTTTGGGATTCGTTTCCGGCTTAAGCAATGCGACCGAAACGCAGTATTCCGCCGCATTGACTCGATCTGTGGGCGCGCCCGCAGGCAAGTTCGAGCGCGTCGCCGATGTGCCGACGAACTTCGCCGATCCTTTGGTGCGGCGTGCGCCGGCTTTGCAGCAAACGCGCGATTCGCAGTCGCCATGCGCTTATTTGAATGCGGCGAGTTTGGCGCGTGTGGGCGTGGGGCAGGGCGAGCAGGTAAAAGTCGGCGCTGGCGGGACGGATGCTGTGGTCTTGTCGGCTGAATTGGATGCGGGCTTGCCCGATGGCGTAGTGCGTATTGCGGCGGGACATGCGCTGACGGTGAAGTTGGGTGCGATGTCCGCTGTGCTAACTGTGGAGAAGACGTAATGGAGTCCACAATTCTTCAGTTCGCCGAGTCGATGCTGGGTTCCTACTGGGCGCCGACATGGGAGTTGGTCAGTCCCGTTTGGCCGTTGATCTGGGTGCTGGTCAAGATCGGCGTAATTTTGGCGCCGTTGTTGACGTGCGTGGCTTATCTAACGCTTGCCGAACGTAAAGTCATCGGTTGGATGCAAGTGCGTATCGGGCCGAATCGCGTCGGACCGTTGGGCTTATTGCAGCCTATCGCCGACGGCTTGAAGTTGTTCTTCAAAGAGATCATCGCGCCGACTGCCGCCGACAAGAAATTGTATTTTCTCGGGCCGGTATTGGCGATTGCGCCCGCTCTGGTCGCCTGGTCGGCGGTGCCGTTCGGCGCCGATATGGCGCTGTCGAACATGGATGCGGGCGTGTTGTTCCTGCTGTCGGTCAGTTCGGTGGGGGTGTATGGTGTTATCATCGCCGGTTGGGCGTCGAACTCCAAGTACGCGTTTTTCGGCGCGATGCGCGCTTCGGCGCAGATGATTTCTTACGAAGTTTCCATGGGGCTGGCCTTGGTGACCGTGCTGATGGTTTCGGGCAGTTTGAATCTCTCGACCATCGTGTTGGCGCAAAATCATGGCGTGTTCGCCGAAAAATGGGGCTTGCCCTTGTTGTCATGGAATTGGCTGCCGCTGTTGCCGATGCTGGGCGTGTATTTGATCTCGGGCGTGGCCGAGACTAATCGCGCGCCGTTCGATGTGGTCGAAGGCGAGTCGGAAATCGTCGCCGGTCATATGGTCGAGTATTCGGGAATGTCGTTTGCGATGTTCTTTCTCGGCGAATACGCCAACATGATTCTGATTTCCGCCATGACTTCGGTGTTTTTCCTCGGCGGCTGGCTCTCGCCGGTGGCGTTCCTGCCGGACGGTTTCTTTTGGCTGGCGCTGAAGATTGCGGCGATATTGTTCTTCTTCCTGTGGATACGCGCGACCTTCCCGCGTTATCGCTATGACCAGATTATGCGTCTCGGTTGGAAAGTGTTTGTCCCGCTGACCTTGGCGTGGATACTTGTGATCGGCGTCTGGATGATGTCGCCCTGGACGATCTGGAAATAGGAGTTGATGATGGGTGCTAAAGATTTCATCGGTAGCCTGTTTCTCAAGGAGTTATTCAAGGGAATGGCGGTGACCGGGCGCTATATGTTTGCGCGCAAGATCACCGTGCAGTATCCGGAAGAAAAGACGCCGCAAAGCGCGCGCTTTCGTGGGCTGCACGCCTTGCGACGTTATCCGAACGGCGAAGAGCGCTGCATTGCCTGCAAGTTGTGCGAGGCCGTATGTCCGGCGATGGCGATCACCATCGACGCCGAGCCGCGCGAGGACGGCAGCCGGCGCACCACGCGTTACGACATCGATTTGAGCAAATGCATCTTCTGCGGCTTTTGCGAAGAGGCCTGCCCCGTCGATGCGATCGTCGAGACGCGGGTGTTCGAATACCACGGCGAGACGCGCGCGGATCTGTACTATACCAAGCAGATGTTATTGGCGAACGGCGATCGCTATGAAGATCAAATTGCAGCCGACCGGGCGCAAGATGCGCCGTTTCGCTGATGCGCGCTGATTTTTTCTTATTCCGTTGTTATTAGTGTAATACTTGCCCGAAATCGCTGAAATCAATATGGAATTTACGACCTTTTTGTTTTACCTTTTCGCCGCGCTGATGGTGTACGGCTCGTTGCGGGTGATTACCGCCCGCAATCCGGTGCACGCCGTGCTTTATCTGGTGCTGGTGTTTTTCAATGCGTCCGGCTTGTGGATGTTGCTGCAGGCGGAGTTTTTGGCGATTATCCTGATCATGGTGTATGTCGGCGCGGTGATGGTGTTGTTCCTGTTCGTAGTCATGATGCTGGATATCGATGTCGAACGCATTCGCGAAGGCTTCTGGAGCAATCTGCCGCTGGGCTTGGCGGTGGGCTTGCTGATGGTCGTCGAGATGGTCATCGTGCTATCGGCTAAATATTCCGGGTTTATGCCGCGGGCCGGCGAGGCGGCAGGCGACGGCAACACCAAGGAATTGGCCAGGGAACTGTACAGTAACTATGCATATCCGGTGGAATTGGCGTCGGTGATTCTGCTGGTGGCGATCATTGTCGCCGTCATGCTCACCTTGCGGCGTCGCACCGACAGCAAAGCGATGAATCCCGCCGATCAAATTGCGGTCAAGAGCCGCGACAGGTTGCGCATCGTGAAGATGGCGACCGTCGTCGAACCGCAGGCCGACAGTGCAACGCAGGCGAAGGAAGGTAACTAATTCTCATGATTCCACTCTCGCATTATCTGATCCTCGCCGCGATACTGTTTGCGATCAGCATCGTCGGCATTTTCCTCAATCGTAAGAATCTGATCGTGCTCCTGATGGCGATCGAGTTGATGTTGCTGGCGGTCAATTTGAATTTCGTCGCCTTTTCGCATTATCTGAACGATGTGTCGGGTCAATTGTTCGTGTTTTTCATTCTTGTGGTTGCGGCCGCCGAATCGGGCATCGGTTTGGCGATATTGGTGGTGCTGTTCCGCAATCTGTCGTCCATCCATGTCGATGATCTCGACGGTTTGAAGGGTTGAGCAAGGTCAGTATGGATACTATGAAGGCTCTTTACCTGCTGGTGCCGCTCGCCCCTTTGGCGGGGGCGCTTTTAGCTGGGTTGTTCGGTAAGTCGGTCGGACGCACCGGCGCACATCTCGTAACGATCTTAGGCGTGGCGGCATCGTTTGTCGCTTCGGTGCTGATTTATCAAGATGTCGCCGCCGGTCACACCTTCAATGGCGCGGTTTATACCTGGATGGAAACCGGCGGCTTGAAATTGGAAATCGGCTTTCTGATCGATCCCCTGACGGTGATGATGATGTTGGTCGTGACCTTCGTCTCGTTGATGGTGCATATCTACACCATCGGCTATATGTCGGACGATCCGGGCTACCAACGTTTCTTCAGCTACATCTCCTTGTTTACGTTCTCGATGCTGATGCTGGTGATGAGCAACAACTTCGTCAAGTTGTTCTTCGGTTGGGAAGCGGTCGGCCTGGTGTCCTATCTGTTGATCGGTTTTTGGTATACCCGTCCGACGGCGATCTACGCCAATCTCAAGGCGTTTCTCGTCAATCGCGTCGGCGATTTCGGTTTCCTCCTGGGCATCGGCTTGATCGCCGCCTATGCCGGCACGCTGGATTACGCGCAGGTGTTCGCGAAAAGGAACGAATTGGCCGCTTTGACCGAAACCGTCACCGGCTGGCCGTTGATCACGGCGATCTGTATTTGCCTGTTTATCGGCGCGATGGGTAAGTCGGCGCAAGTGCCCTTGCATGTTTGGCTGCCCGATTCGATGGAAGGCCCGACCCCGATCTCGGCGTTGATCCATGCGGCGACTATGGTGACGGCAGGCATCTTTATGGTGACGCGCATGTCGCCATTGTTCGAACTGTCGGATACCGCCTTGTCGTTCGTGTTGGTCATCGGCGCGATCACGGCCTTGTTTATGGGTTTCCTCGGTGTTATTCAAAACGATATCAAGCGCGTGGTGGCCTACTCGACGCTGTCGCAGTTGGGATACATGACGGTTGCTTTGGGGGTGTCGGCGTATTCGGTCGCGGTGTTCCATCTGATGACGCATGCCTTCTTCAAGGCCTTGCTGTTCCTCGGCGCAGGTTCGGTGATTATCGGTTGTCACCACAATCAGGATATTCGCTACATGGGCGGCTTGCGCAAATACATGCCGATTACCTGGCTGACCTCGCTGGTCGGCTCCTTGGCCCTGATCGGATTTCCGTTCTTCTCGGGTTTTTATTCCAAGGATACGATCATCTAGGCCGTGCATGCTTCGCAACTGCCCGGCGCCGGCTTTGCGTATTTCGCGGTGGTGTGCGGCGTGTTCGTGACGGCGTTCTACTCGTTCCGCATGTATTTTCTGGTGTTTCACGGTAAGGAGCGTTACGACGAAGTTCCGCACGACGCCCATGGACACGACGACCACGGTCATCATGGCGGCAAGCCGCACGAGTCGCCATGGGTGGTGACGCTGCCCTTGGTGTTGCTGGCGATTCCTTCGGTGCTGATCGGTTATTTCACGCTCCAGCCCATGGTGCATGGCGACTGGTTCGGCGCGTCGGTGTTGATCGACGCCGTCAAGCATCCGGGAGTGCAGCATCTTACCGAGGGCTTTCATGGCGCGATGGCCATGACGTTGCATGGATTGACCAGTTTGCCTTTCGCACTGGCGATGGGCGGCGTGGCGACGGCGTGGTTTTTCTACCTGAAGCGCCCGGATATCCCTGCGACTTTAGCTAAAACCTTTAGCCCCTTGTATGTCGTTCTCGACAATAAATACTACTTCGATCGTTTCAACGAAGTGGTGTTCGCCGCCGGCGCCCGTTTATTGGGTACCGGATTGTGGAAAGGCGGCGATCAGGCCATCATCGACGGCGTGATGGTGAATGGTTCGGCGCGCGTGGTGCGGTGGTTTGCGTCGGTGGTGCGGCTGTTGCAGGGCGGACGCATCTATCAGTATGCTTTTGGTATGGTATTTGGCGTGTTCGCGCTATTGACGCTATGGATGAACAAGGCGTAATCACGGGCCTGATGGAATGAACAATCTGATGAATTCGCAATATTTACTGAGTCTGGCAATCTGGCTTCCTATCCTTGGCGCCTTGCCGGTGTTTGCGCTCGGCTCCGATCGACGCATTTTGGTGCGCTGGCTGGCGTTGGCGGTGGCGATCGCCGGGTTTGCGGTGACGCTGCCTTTATATACCGGCTTCGACAGCCAGTTGGTCGGTATGCAGTTTATCGAGCAAGAACCGTGGATTCCCTCGTTCAAGGTCTGGTACTCGTTGGGAGTGGACGGTATTTCCATGCCGTTTATTCTGCTGAACAGTTTCATCACGGTGTTGGTGGTGTTGGCGGGTTGGCATGTTATCGAGGAAAAGCAGGCGCAATATATGGGCGCTTTCCTGGTGATGTCGGGTTTGATGAACGGCATCTTCAGCGCGCTCGACGGCGTGTTGTTCTATGTGTTCTTCGAGGCCTCGTTGATCCCGATGTATTTGATTATCGGCGTCTGGGGCGGGCAGAATCGCGTTTATGCGGCCTTCAAGTTCTTCCTTTACACCTTGTTGGGTTCGCTGCTGATGCTGGTGGCGCTGATCTGGCTATTCCTCGCCGCTAAAGGCAGCTTCAATATTCTCGACTGGCATCAGTTGCGCATCGGTATGGCGCCGCAGATACTGATCTTTATCGCATTTTTGCTGTCGTTCGCCGTCAAGGTGCCGATGTGGCCGGTGCATACCTGGTTGCCGGATGCTCACGTCGAGGCGCCGACCGGCGGCTCGGTGGTGCTGGCGGCGATCGCTTTGAAGTTGGGCGCCTACGGTTTTCTGCGGTTTTCGCTGCCCATCACGCCCGACGCCAGCCATTACTTGGCGCCGATGATGATCGCCCTTAGCCTGATTGCGGTGATTTATATCGGTTTCGTCGCGCTGGTGCAGACCGACATGAAGAAGCTCGTGGCGTATTCGTCGATTTCGCATATGGGCTTCGTTACCCTGGGCTTCTTCATCTTCAATTCCTTAGGGATAGAGGGCGCCTTGGTGCAGATGATTTCCCACGGCTTCGTCTCCGGCGCGATGTTCTTGTGCATCGGGGTGCTGTACGACCGTATGCATTCGCGTCAGATCGCCGACTATGGCGGCGTAGTGAACACCATGCCGAAGTTCTCCGCGTTCTTTATGCTGTTCGCCATGGCGAATGCCGGCTTGCCGGCGACCTCGGGTTTTGTCGGCGAATTTATGGTGGTGCTGGGCGCCGTCAAGTTCAATTTCTGGGTGGGTTTTGCGGCGGCGACGACCTTGATCATGGGGGCGGCATATACCCTTTGGATGTACAAGCGCGTGGTGTTCGGCGCTGTCGGCAACGAGCATGTGGCCGCATTGAAGGATATCGGCGGGCGAGAGTCCCTGATTTTGGGGCTATTGGCCGCCTGTGTTCTGGCGATGGGCTTGTATCCCTACCCATTTACCGATGTGATGCATGCCTCTGTCGATAACCTGCTCAAGCATGTTGCGCTAAGCAAACTCTAGCCGCGCCCCCTATGCGCCCTTAGGTGTCCCTTAGCGCTCCTTAGGCGTCCCGTTGCGAAGAATCTGAGAGAACCGATGTTGAACAATTTCGTAATTCCCGATCTATACCCGGCTGCTGCGGAAATTTTTCTGCTGGCGATGTCGTTTTTGATAGTGTTTGTCGATTTAGTGCTGACCGCCGGTTCGCGTGTCGTCGGTTCTCGCGCTGGAGCAGGCGTCGCCGAGCGCCGGAGGTGGATCCCAGGTTTCTTGACGATGCTGACCTTGATCGGCTGCGCTGCGATTACGGTGGGGACGCTGGGGCAGACCACGCTAACCTTCAACAATATGTTTCTCGACGATCCCCTGGCCGATTTCCTTAAGCTGCTGACTTATCTTGCGGTGGCGATGGCGACGATTTACGGGCGCGGTTATTTGCGCGCGCGCGGGTTGGATAAAGTCGAGTTCTATTTGTTGGTGTTGTACGCCACCTTAGGCATGATGGTGATGATTTCGGCAGCGAATTTCATTACGATCTATCTCGGACTCGAATTGCTCTCGCTGTCCTTGTATGGCCTGGTGGCGGTGGATCGCGATTCGTCGCGATCGACCGAAGCGGCGATGAAGTATTTCGTACTCGGCGCCTTGGCGTCCGGATTGCTGCTTTACGGGATGTCGATGATCTACGGCGCAACCGGGAATCTCAATGTCGGAGGCATTGCTCAGGCGCTGTACCACGGCCAGACGGATAGAACCGTACTCGTGTTCGGCTTGGTGTTCTTGGTTTCGGGGATCGCCTTCAAACTGGGCGTGGTTCCTTTCCATATGTGGATACCCGATGTCTATCATGGCGCGCCGACGGCGGTCACCGTCTTGATCGGTTCGGCGCCTAAGCTCGCCGCCTTCGCCATGGCGTTGCGCTTGTTGGTGTTGGGCTTATTCGCCTATGTCGTCGAATGGCAGAAGATGCTGTTGATTATGGCGGTTTTGTCGATCGTGCTCGGAAATCTTGCGGCGATCGCGCAAACCAATATCAAGCGTATGTTGGCGTATTCCGCGATTTCCCATATGGGTTTTATGCTGTTGGGGCTTATGGCGGCGGCGCCCGGCGGTCGTATCGATCAGTTTTCGATCATTCTCGCCTATGGCTCGTCCTTGTACTACGTAGTGGCGTATGTCTTGATGTCCTTAGGTTCGTTCGGCATGGTGCTGTTGTTGTCGCGCGCCGGCCACGAGGCCGAAAACCTCGAAGATTTCAAGGGCTTGAACAAGCGCAGCCCGTGGTTTGCGGCCATGATGTTGATTTTCATGTTTTCGATGGCGGGCATTCCGTTCTTTGTCGGTTTCTTCGCCAAGTTTTCGGTGTTGCTGACGGCGATTAAGGGCGGCTATTGGATGATCGCCGTCGTCGCCGTGATGTTCTCGTTGATCGGCGCTTTCTACTATCTGCGCGTGGTCAAGCTGATGTATTTCGATAAGCCGGTCGATGCCGCGCCGCTGGGCGGCTCGCTCGATTTTCGTATCGTGCTGTCGCTGAACGGCTTCGCGGTCGCCTTGCTCGGCGCGTTCCCCGACGATTTGATGCAGATATGCTATCAAGTCATTCGGATGGTATGATGACGGGCGATGCCGGGTTAATCGAACGCACGATAGACAGCGAACTGGTTTTCGATGGCGCCTTGCTGAAGGTTCGTCGCGACACCGTCAGCTTGCCGCATGGCGGCACGGGCGTGCGCGAATGGATCGCCCATCCGGGCGCAGTAGTGGTGATCGCGATGCTGGATAATGGCAAATTGTTGTTCGAGCGACAGTTTCGCTATCCCTTACAGCGAGTTTGTCTGGAATTCCCCGCGGGAAAAGTCGACGCCAACGAACATCCGCTGGATACCGCCAAGCGCGAATTGCGCGAAGAAACCGGGCATAAGGCTAAGGTGTGGCGTCATTTGGGTGTCATGCACCCGTGCATCGGTTATTCCGACGAACGCATCGAGATCTTTTGGGCCAGCGGCCTGATGTTCGTCGGCAAGGAACTCGATCGCGACGAATTTCTCGATGTGACCGAATTGAGTTTGTCGGATGCTTTGCTGGCGGTGCGCGACGGCGAACTGAGCGACGCCAAATCGATTACCGCGTTGTTTTGGGCAGACAAGATCATGTCCGGACAATGGAGCTTCCCGGCATAATCCGCTTGCCGGATGTCGTCCGCCGCGTCGCCCTATCGACGCAGTTGCTGCGCCGTTTTATCGCTGTATTTGTCTGTGCGATTAGCGGTGTTGTCGCCGCGCCGATCGAATCGCTGCCCTCGACTCGTGTGGATATGCGCATTCTTGCGCCGGAGGCGGTGCGCGTTTTACTTGAAACGCATTTTCATCCGCCCGAATCGCCTTTTGCCGACGAGATGGAACGGTTGGCGTTTCGTCGGCGCGCACGCACCGAAATCGCCGACTTGCTGGCGACCGAAGGCTATTTTTCTCCTACTATCGAATTTTCCGAGGTCGATGCCGCCGGGGCGATCGATATTCTGGTCGAGCCGGGGCCGCAAGCCACGGTCGCTACGGTAAGTATCGAGTTTGTCGGCGAGTTGGCGCAGGCGGCGCAGGCGGCGGATGAAATTTCACGGGCGCAGCAGTTGCGCGCTGCCTGGAGTTTGACGCCGGGGCACGCGTTTCGATCTTCCGCATGGAACGACGCCAAAGCCGATCTGCTGGCGGCGTTGGTGCAGCAGGATTATGCGGCGGCTAAATGGGTCGAAAGCCGCGTCGATGTGGATGTCGCGCAGCGGCAGGTGGCCTTGCATCTCGTCGTCGATTCCGGCCCGGCCTGTCGTTTTGGCGAGTTGGCGATCCAGGGCTTGCAGCGTTACGACGAAGACTTGATCCGGCGGCAACTGACGTTCCGCCCCGGCGAGCCGTACCGCCAGAGCCGACTTTTGGCCTTTCAGACTCAACTGCAAAATCTGCCGCATTTCAGTTCGGTGTTCGTGACCGTGGAGCCGGATGGCGCGCAGCCGACGCTGCCGGTGCGCGTGACAGTGACCGAGGCGGCGTCGCGTTACCTCGATTTGGGCGCGGGCTACAGTTCCAGCAACGGCGCGCGCGGCGAGATCGGCTATCGCAGTCATAATTTCTTGGGGTGGGCCTGGAATCTGAATAGCGGCTTGCATCTGGAGCAGAACCGGCAAAAGCTGTTCGCCGATGTGGAAACCCTGCCCGATGACAAGGGTTACCGTCTGGTCTGGGGCGGACGTACCGAAGCCAGCCGCATCCAGGGCTTGCAGACGCAGCGCGAAGTGATCGGCATCGCGCGCAGCCGTCGTCACGGCAAGATAGAAACGCGTCTGGCGCTCGACTGGCAAGCCGAGGATAGTCGAGTACAAGGAGGGCGCGAGGAAAGCAATCGCGCGCTGGTGTTGGATTGGCGCTGGAACCGTCGCGATGTCGATCGCCCCTTGATGCCGCGCCAAGGCGATGTGCTGGAGGTCGGCGTGGCGCTGGCGCTCAATCGTCTCGGCTCGGATCGCGATTTTCTGCGCTGGACGGCGCGCTACCAGTATTGGCAGCCGATAGGCGAGCGCGATGGCTTGAGCATGCGCGCCGAAGTCGGGCAAACGCTGGCGCAGTCGCGCTTCGACATCCCTCAGGATTACTTATTCCGCATCGGCGGGCCGCAATCGGTGCGCGGCTACGCCTATCGCAGTCTGGGCGTGCGCGAGGGCAGCGCCGTGGTCGGCGGGCGGGCGATGGTCAGCGGCGCGGCGGAATACACGCATTGGTTGGGTGGCGATTTCGGGCTGGCGTGGTTTGTCGACAGCGGCGGCGCGGGCGACGCCTGGCGCGAAGTGCGGCGCGTCGTTGGCTATGGCCTAGGCGCGCGCTGGCGCACCGCCGCCGGACCGCTGGGGATCGATCTGGCGTATGGCGCAAAGGAAAAGAACTGGCGTTTGCATTTCGCGGTCAGCGTGGGCTTTTAAGCCGGCGCGCGCGAGATTGCGCGCGCCCCTTCCGTCCCGCCAGAGCCGACTTTCTAACGCCCGCTACCGACGATGACCGAGTTGCGCGGGGAGTGGCGTGGAGCGCGGGCGTGCATCCAGCGTGAACACGGCGACCGATTTCGCCAGATTTTCGGCTTGTTCCTGCATCGATTCGGCTGCTGCCGCCGCTTCTTCGACCAAGGCGGCGTTCTGTTGCGTCACACGATCCATTTGCGAGATCGCCAGATTGACTTGTCCTATGCCGTCGCTTTGTTCGTTCGAGGCTTTGGATATTTCGCCGATAATCTCGGCCACCCGTTGGATGGCGTCGACGATCTCGCTCATCGTCGTGCCGGCTTCTTTGACTTGCTGCGCGCCGTCGGCGACTCGATTCACCGAGTCGTCGATCAATCCTTTGATCTCCCTCGCCGCTTCCGCCGAGCGTTGCGCTAGGCTGCGCACTTCGGTGGCGACCACGGCAAAGCCGCGTCCCTGTTCGCCGGCGCGCGCCGCTTCCACGGCGGCGTTCAGCGCCAGGATATTGGTCTGGAAGGAAATGCTGTCGATCACCGAAATGATGTCCACGATCCGGTGCGAGGCGTGGTTGATGCCGCTCATGGTGGTCACGACCTTGCCGACTACCTCGCCGCCGTGTTTGGCGATGTCGGAAGCGCTACGCGCCAGCAGGTTGGCCTTAGTGGCGTTTTCGGCGTTTTGCTTCACCGTGTCGGTGAGTTCTTCGATGCTGCCGGCGGTTTCTTCGAGCGAACTGGCCTGTTCTTCGGTGCGTTGCGATAGATCGATATTGCCGGCAGCGATTTCCTTGGCGGCGGTATCCAACGGCGCCACGGCGTTTTTGATCTGGAGCACGAGATGTTTGAGGCGATCGACCGTGTCGTTGACCGCCTCCTTGGTCTGACCGAACAGTCCTGGATAGTTTCGTTCTATGGTTTGCGTCAGGTCGCCATGCGATAGCGCTTCGGCGACGCGGCAGACGTCTTTCAGACCCGTATCGGTGATGTCGGACAGTTGATTCAACAGTTCCGACAAGGTTTTACTGTAGCCGTGCTTGTCGGCAAGATCCAGCTTGATGCTGAAATCGCCATGGACGGCGGCGGCGTCGACGATATGCTGTATTTCTGCAACGATTTTACCGAGCGCCTCGACGGTGCCGTTGAGCGCATCCTTCGCCTGGCCGAAGATGCCGGGATAGTCCTTGACGATTTTTTGCGTCAGGTCGCCGTTCGCCAAGACGTCGGCGACGCGCAGCACGTCGCCGAAGCCGGTTTGGGTGATGTCCGATAACTGGTTGAGGCTGTGGCCGATATCCCGGCTGAAGCCGCGCTTGCCCGAGAGATCGATTTTCCGGCTGAAGTCGCCCACGAGGGCGGCATCGACAATCTGCTGAATTTCGGCGACCGTGCTCTTCAGGCCCAACTGCATTTGCCGCATGGAATGCAATACGCTGCTGTCGTCGCCGGGCGCTAAGTCGACGGCATACGACAGATCGCCGTCGGCGATGCTGCCGGCGACTTCCATCGCCGTATCCGGTTCGCCGCCCAATTGTTTGAGTATGCGGCGCGCCATCGCCACGCTCAATGCCGCGGCGAAAACGATGGCGACCAGCAGCGTCGCGAGTTGCAGATATTTACTGCGCTCGTAATCGCTTCCTGCCCGGTTATACGCTTCCTTGCCGGTGTTGACTTGAAACTCGATCAAGCTGGCGAGCGTCGCGTCGAGTTGCTTAAAGTCGTCATCGGCGGTTTGCATCGCCGAGACGGCGGTGTTGATATCGACCGAAGCCAGATCGAGCGCGCCGCTCATCGACTTCTTGTATTTTGCCGACTGCTCCAGCACGAGCTTGCCCAGCTTCTTTTCCTCATCGAGCAGCGCGGGGTTTTCGCTCCATTGCTTGAAATCGGCCACTTGCCTGTCGAATGCCGGCAGCAATGCACGGGCTTCCTTTTCGATATAGGCTTCGCCCATGCTGGTTCCCCAGGTCAGCAAGCGATAGACCTTGGAGTGGGTCGCCAATACGCCGCCCTCCATTTCGTAGGCCACGCGCTGATTGCCTTGTCGGGTGGTGAATAGCTCGTCGATGGTGCGATTTTGCGAATGCAAGGCCTGATAGCTCAGGCCGCCGGAAATCAGCAGCAAAAATACGGCCAATGCTGGAGCAATGAGGATTCTATGATAGAGTTTCATGGCGATTGAATTCAATTCCGTCGGATAGCGTCGCAAAAAAGGGGCCGCAGCCCCCTAGCCCCTAGCCCTTAGCCCTGAAGCGGAGACTTCAGCGTTTATACACGCCCGCGCAAACGACGGTGTCGCCGAGTTTCTCGCAATACATTTGCTTGGGCATGATTTTCTTGGTCACCGGATCGGTGAATTTGTAATCCTGCCAGAACTTTCCTTTGGAATTCGCCAGTTCGATGCGCTCTTTGACGAACGGCTTGCCGTCCGGGTCTTTGAGTTCGATTAGATCCTTGCCGACCATCTTGGCGTTGGCGCCGTGGGCCAACACCTTGCCGCTAAGGTCGTATACCACCGGGTAAAGGTCGCGATCGATCCACTTTGCATCTTTTGCGGTAATCGTTTCATACGTTTTCTGCTTGTCGGCTTTGATCGCCGCCACCGCTTTAGCCACCATGGCCTCGGCTTCTTTCGCCGAAGCAAACTCGTCTTTGGCGTTCGCCCCTTGAACTGCTGCGACCGCCAAACCTACCGCCAACGCAAATTTCCTCATTTCGTCCTCGCTTCATCGTTATAAAAATCGCATAAAAGCGCCGTCGGTATTGCAATGCGGCGCCGCCCAGCGGGCAGGAATATACGCAATGTTGCGTCGATCGACAATAACCATGTTTCTTTGTTGCAAAAACCGAGTTGGGAGATACGGTTCTACGCCGTATCGTTGCGCTACCGCGCCAGACGTCGACGGGACGAGGTTGTCAGTCTCGCATCACTCTTCGCCGATCGTCATTGAGTATCCGCCTCAACGCGGCCAGTCGGCTCTTGCGAATCGGTAACTCGTGCGCTAGTTGCGGTAGGGCGTTCATCGCTTCGCACAGACGATCCATCGTCGCTTCCGCCTGTTTTTCCGGGATGCCGCCGCGCCGGGCTAGTTCCCGCAGATGGTGTCGTCCGGGTGCGCGGCCTTCGCCGGCGATGGTGGTGAAGTGTTCGCCGCGCGGGCCTTCGTTGAAGGTCAAGTCGAAGGGCGGCGCCAGTCGCCAACGACGCTGGCGGTCGAGGCGGAAGGCGAAATTGCGGCTGTGATCGTCGCGATTGTGGGCGAGCACGTTGAATACGCAGCGTTCGCAGGCCTTGGCGACTTCGCGCTCGTCGCCAGTCAGGCGGCGGGTGAGGCGCAATAGCATTTCGTAGTCGAGCGTCGGCAGACGGTAGTCGACCTGGAGCGCCGCCGAGAGGCTTTGCAATGGAACGCGCAGGCCATCCTGGCGATCGAAGCGGCGCACGCCAAAAGCGCTGTGTCGTCCGTCGAGCGCAAAGAAGTGCGACTCCGGCATATCCAGTCCGCACTGTTCCGCCAAGCGCGCGTAGAGCGCCTCGATCGCGCAGGCGTCTCGATGTTCTTCGCCGGCCGGAAATTTGATCAGCCACGGTTCGCCTTCCTCGGGATCGATTCGGCAAGAGATCCGTCCGCTTGCCGGATCGTAATTCACCAGCACCTTGGGTCGGGCGCCCTGCGGCGAACCGCCGAGTAATAGCAGGTGACGTAAGGCTTCGTCGGCGTCTTCGTTGGCGAGCACCAAGGCGGCATCCATGGCCAGTTGTTCCAGCTCCAGACTGTCGGGTTCTGCGGCGATATCGTCGGCCGGCTCAAAAACCAGCGCCCCGATCGCGCGCTCGCCGATAAAGGCTAGACGCTCCAATGCCGTAATCTGCTCCGGTCGGCGACCGGCGCGGCGAAAGGCGCGGTCCATCAGCAGCAATCCCCATCCATCGGGCAGTGCGTCGGCGATGAAACCGGGTAGCCCCATGCAGAATGGCGCGCCGACGATAGCGCCGACATGAGCGAGCGGCGCACGCAACGGCGACAGTTCCAGTCCCTGCCGACGGGCTTCTGCGGAGTATTCGAAAAGAATCTGCCGACCCGTATCCGCCAGCGTACCGAGCAGCCAGCGTTCGCCCCAGCCTGCGTAGATAACATTCAGTTTGTTCATGTCCGAGGCTGGCTGCGGCGCGAAGCAGCGGCTCGTTGACGTCGAACTGCCGCCGCATCGCGTTCGGCATCGGCAATGCTAAGGACGGGCGCCACCAGCAGGCTTTCCAGTTGGCTCGTGAAATGCAGCGACTGGGTGACCCGCACTAGCAGTTCCAGTGTGGCCTGCCCATGGGATTCGAGCCGTCGGATCGAAGACAGCGACGCGCCGACGCGTTGCGCCAGTTCAAGTTGGGTCAGGTTGGCTTGCAAACGCAAACGCCGACAGCGCTGACCCAGTTCGCGGCAGATTTCGTGATGCGTTAGTAGGTCAAATGTTCCCATTCGAACGATTGTAGCAAGAAAATGCTATTAACTGTTCTAATCAGAGCAGTTATCCGCAGATTTCGACTTTACTCCGGCCCTATCGCACGCTGATCGCCACGCGGTCGAACCTGCCCTCGTCGTCCATCGCGGTAATCTCATAGCGACCGGCTTCGCTCAGTCGCCGCACAAAGTCGGCTCTGGCGGGACGGCGCTCGCTCGCTTGGCCGTTGACCAGCCAAATCACATCCCCGTCATGGCCGCGTACTTGCAAGCGCAGCAAGGGGGCTGGGTTTTTATCCGAATGTCGCAGGATGCGCAGGATTTCGCCGTTGCTCGCGCCGACGATTTTTAGGCCGGCCTCGGGGGAGCGTTGTCGGGCGTGGCGTCGGCAGGTGGGTAGCCAGGGTGGCGGCAAGGCGATGCGGCG
>DATETD010000183.1:0-2394 GCA_035283885.1 Rhodocyclaceae bacterium | reverse complement strand
CGCGGCTATCGACGGCGATCGCGCCGTCCATCATTTCGGCCAGGCGCTTGCTGATCGCCAAGCCTAAACCCGTGCCGCCGAACTTGCGCGAGACCGAGGCATCGGTTTGCGAAAACGGTTTGAATAGCCGCGCACTATCCTCGGCGCACATCCCGATGCCGCTATCTTCGACCTCGATGCGTAATTCGACACGTTCGTCCTGTTCCGCATCGCGCTGCACCCGCAGTTCGACCTGGCCCGCCGCCGTGAATTTAATCGCGTTGCTGAGCAGATTCAGCATAATCTGCTCCAGGCGCAAGGGATCGCCGACCAAGGCGTCCGGCACATCGGCGGCGACCGTTTCGTGCAAGACCAAGCCTTTTTCCTCGGCCCGATAGGCGACTACGGCGCAGCAGCGCTTGACCCGTTCGCGTAAGCTAAAAGTCGCCCGTTCGAAATCCAGATGACCGGCGACGATTTTCGACAAGTCGAGCAGATCGTCGATGATCTTGGACAAGGACTGGCCCGCACCGATCGTCTTGTTCAGAAAATCGCGCTGACGCGGGTGGGTGCTCATCTCGCGCGCCAATCCCGACATGCCGATCACCGCATTCAAGGGCGTGCGCAATTCGTGGCTGACGTTGGCCAAAAACGCATCCTTGGCTTGATCGGCACTCTTGGCGGCTTCGAGCGCGGCGCTCAGTTCGGCGGTGCGTTGCGCCACCTGCTCCTCCAAAATCGCCTGGTGGTGCTCCAGTTGCTGCTGGAGTTGAATTCGCGCGGTGACGTCCTCCTTGACAGCGACATAGTGCGTCGCTTCGCCGCTTTCGTTGACGATGGGCGAAATCGACATTTCCTCCCACACCAGATCGCCGTTCTTGCGTCGGTTCTGCATCACGCCGCGCCACACCTGGCCCGCCGTCAAGGTGTTCCAGAGATCGCGGTAGATAGCGTCCGACGTTTCACCCGATTTAAGTATGCGGGGATTCTGTCCGATCACCTCTTCCAGCGTATAGCCGGTGATGCGGGTAAACGCCGGATTGACATATTCGATCCGCGCGTTGCGGTCGGTGATCACGATCGATTCGGGGCTTTGCTCCACCGCCTGCAACAGCTTTTGCGATTCCTGTTCCGCCCGGCGGCGCTCGGAAATATCGGCGCAAATCCAGATGCTGCCCTCTTCGGGCCGTTCGCGATCCATCAAGCAACCGGTCATCGCGCCCCAAAACAAACTGCCCGTTTTATGCCGGAACACCACCTCTTCGCTATGGCTCCCGCCCTCGCCCAGCACCCGTTCCGTCCGCTGCCTCATCGCCTCGAAGCCTTCCTGCGAGCCGTGCACTATCGCCATCGAATGGCCGGTCAGTTCGCCGGGTTCGAAGCGGAAAATCTCCTCGAAACGCCGATTGCATGAAACGATGCGCATCTCTTTGAGATGGACGATGCCGACCAAGGCGTTACGCCAAATGGATTCATTTTCAGCCAAAAGTTGGCGCGTGTCCTCCTCCTGCCGACGACGTTCGGTAATATCGTCGAGCGAACCGACATGCCCCAGCACCATCCCTGCGTCGTCGCGCTCGATCCGCGTGTGTCCAAGCAGCCAACGAATCTCGCCCGAAGGACGCCGGCAACGAAATTCCATGCTGAAGGGCAGCCCGCCACGCGTCACGCTTTCCCAGGCGGCGACCACCGTTTCACGGTCGTCGTCATGCACCGCCTGCCGCCAGCCATCGCCCGCCGCCTGCTCGGCTTGGATACCGAGAATTTCGCAGCACCGTTCATTGGCGTAGCCCCACTCGCCATCGACATCCGCACGAAAAATTCCGACCGGACTCATCTGCGCCATCGTCAGGAAGAAGCGCGTATTCGCCATCAAGGCTTCTTGCGCGCGCTGGCTTTCGGTGATGTCGCTCAGAATACAATGCGTGCGCAAAAAATTACCGGCCTCGTCGCGCACCACCTGCCCCTTCAAGCGCATCAGATGCAGGCTGCCGTCGCGACAGACGAATTCGAATACCGGACCGTCGATCTGCCCTTGTTGCTTGAGGAGTAGGAAATTCCGTTGCAGCGTATCCAGCGACGCCTCGGTAATAAACTCGTCGAAACTGCGCCCGACCACCTCCTCGCGACGGTAGCCGACCAGAGCCAGCCATGCCTGATTGACGGCGAGTATTTGTCCCGTCACATCCAGCGACTGGTACGGCAGCGGCGCTTGATCGAACATTTCGCGGAAACGGGTTTCGCTCTGGCTTAAGGCCGCGTTACGCTCGGACAATAGGGCCAACTGATGGTCGCGCTGCTGTTTGCGCCATACGGCGATCATGGCGACGCCGATCGCTATGGCGGCGAGCAAACCGCCGCCGCCGCCCCACAGGATCAAGGCCCATAGCGGCGCCAAGACCTCGTCGCGGTCGA
>DATETD010000182.1:0-8438 GCA_035283885.1 Rhodocyclaceae bacterium | reverse complement strand
ATCGCGCTGCTGCGCTCGATGAGCGAACGCATTCGACATATCGGCGATCTGCTGTGCGCCGAGAAGAATTAAGGGAAGACGAAGAAAACCATCGGCACCATGGGATAGCAGACGTCGATCCTGAAAACCTTTGTTGTCCACGAAAGACACGAACAAAAACAATAGCTTGCGCCAGGGACCCATTCACCCGTAGGATGAGCGCCCAAAGACCGGTATGTATTTGATTCTTTTCGTGCTTTTCGTGTCTTTCGTGGACGGCTGGTTTTTCTAGGTCGATCGCTTAATGCGACTCGCGCCGATACGGAGAGAGCGTCAGCCGATCGGCCTTTAAGCCGACGATGCTGGGGCCATTCTCGCCGCGCACCCGATAAGCCCTTTTGCCGAGCACGACTTCGACGCCCTCGAAGATTTGCTGTTCGGCGACGACGTGAGCATCCAAGGACAACTCTATCCTTTTGCTCAGCTGCTCTTCGAACGCGCGCAGTTCGACGATTTCCTGCGAAAACTGCTCGTAATGGGCGTTTTCCTGCTCGATCATTTCGGGACGCACCTTGCCCGGATTCTTAGTCGCGAAGGCCAAGCGCTTGCTCGCTTCGAGCATCTTGTTTTCGGCAAGATTGCGGCGCTGCGCCACGGCCAACAGGATTTTATGCGTCGAGGGATCGACGCCGACTTCAATGCGCGTCGTGGTGCGCGACGTGCTGCCGATGACTTTGGCGCTCACCGAAAGCGTCGCCTGAATATGGCCGCCGGTGATATGCCCGCGTTTCCGATGGCCGACTTTGACGTGGTTCGCGGCGGTAATGTGGCTTTGCATCGCCATATCGTCGACGAATACGCTGTCGCCCGCGTCGATTTTGACCTGCTGCACATAAGACGCCGAAAACGAGCCGCCGCAACGTATATGACAGTCGCCGCCCTCGCTTTTGCCGAGCGTGCCGATCGCGCCGCCTTTGATCGAGATATCGCCGCCCGCTTCGAGGATCGACGGCTCCGCCATGCCGCCGATCGCGATATCGCCCGTGGCCTTGATGCGCATCCCGGCCTTGATGTCGCCCTTGACGATCACGCTGCCATCGAATTCGATATTGCCGGTCGTCATATCGACGTCGACCAGCGAATACGTCGGCTCGACGATCATGCCGTTCTTGACTTCGACGGGCTGGCCCGACACGGCGGCGAGCAACAGATCGGGATCGTCGGCCGCAATTTCGACGCCTTTCAGATTCGGCGCGAACGGCGTCTCCTTGCCGGGTTTGGGCAGAATCGCTTCGCCGCGCACCGTCATGCCCTGCGTGCCGGGCGTGGGACGATGGCGGCGCATCAAATAATCGCCGGCATGCACGGTGCGAATTTCGCCGAGATCGCGATAATCGGTATGCCCCGCCACATCGACCTTAGGCGCGCGCGAACGATGGTTGGGAATCAGCGATTCGAGACGTCCGTTGACGCCGTCGACCGCGTTCATGCCACGCGCGATCGTCAGCCGATCGGCGCTGCATCTCGCCACGGCGTCGGCGATCGCCTCGTGCTGCAAGCCGAACTGCACGCCTTTGGCGACGATATCGGCGAGCACCGCATCCTTACGCACCGGCGCGCCGCCTTCGGGCGGCTGTATCGTCAGCGTGGCTTCGAGTTGATCCGGCGATATGGTCACGACAAAACTCGCATCGATCGCCGCAGCGACTTTCAAGCCCGAAACCGCCATGCCCGAATTGTAATGCGACAGCAGTTGCAGTATGCCTGAAGGAACAAAACGGAACGTGGCGTACCCCAGATCGGCGAAATGCTGGCGCAACCAAGCCTCGTCGATCGGCGCCGAATCGTTGCGCGGCTTGACTTCGCCATACAGCGCGCCGCTGGCGGGATCGAAAACGAAATTCAGTCCTGCTCCGCGTAAATCGTCCATAGCGTTATCGCATCCATATAAGAAGGTCGTCGCCGCGTCGATATCCGTCGAAAAGTCCGCCGAATAAGCGTGTCAAATAAGCGCGCCGAGCCGCTTCAA
Organism: Rhodocyclaceae bacterium; assembly: GCA_035283885.1. Taxonomy (GTDB): domain Bacteria; phylum Pseudomonadota; class Gammaproteobacteria; order Burkholderiales; family Rhodocyclaceae; genus DATETD01. Next base: position 6,430 of record DATETD010000182.1, on the reverse strand, counting down.
AGTATCGCCCCGATTCAAGCAGCATCGGATGCGGAATAGGACGGAAAACCTCGCTCAATCCGTCGACGACAAGCGGCGAAGAAGCAATGAATACGATAACGACAGGCAGACGCGCTAGCCTTGATCGAACGCGCGATTTAAAACTCGGCGCTGGCGAGACGGATGCGAAGTCTCGGCAGGCAACGAGATCTATCGCGCCGCCTATCGGCAGTCCCTGGACGCCGCGCATCGAAGCCGCCGTGCAGCGGCTGGGAGCTTTAGTCGCATTGTAGTCGTCGGCCTATCCGTCTCGCCAACGCCGAGTTTTATCGAGGTACATGAGATATCGAGATTGGATGCGACCAGGCGGCGGGCGGTGTATCGGGAACGGGGCCGCCACGAATCGGCGCCGGGATTGACGAGTGAGATGCGGATGTCTGGTGGGACTGATGTGGGAATGCGCTCCGACAAAATTATTTGGCGTATCCGTCGGGGATTGCTACAATCATGCGCGTCGCCATCGACACAAGCCTCGCTAGGAATTTCCATGGAAAACACTCTACTGCGCATCACCCGAATCAAGGTGTCGCGACTTTACGGACTTTATGACCATGATGTCGAACTTAGCCTGAATGACCGGATCACGATCATTCATGGGCCAAACGGGGTCGGCAAGACGGCGCTGCTCAGGCTGATCGAAGCCTTGGTTCAAGGAAAATACTTCGACCTGAAGCGAATACAGTTCCAATGCTTCTCCCTTTATCTTAGCGATGGAAGTATTGTGGGTATTAGAGAGAAAGCATCCGACCCTCACGCCCCTACATCCGAATTAGATTCCGACACTACCAGTCCAGACGAATTTTTTCTCCAGGCTGCCGATGGGAGCTTGCAGACAACTCCCTTGAAAAAACATCAACTTGATCTCGATATCGTACTCAGGCAAATCGAAAGAGAGACGCCTTGGATTTCTCGTGTCGGTGCAGAACAATGGATGGATCACAACCTTGGATATATCCTTACTCCCGATGAGATGATCAATACCTATGCGAATAAGGTTCCGCAAAAAATCCAGCGTAGGTCTTTTTCAGAGCCGAAATGGCTGGCAAGAATTCGATCCCAAATATCGGTTCATCTCATTGAAACTCAACGCTTGCTGAGGTTCGAGACTCGGTCGAATCGGCCCTGGGAAAACAATGGCAAAGCAGTAATCTCAACCGTTCAAAACTACGCGCGCGAGTTGCAGGAGAAAATCACCGAGGCGCTTGCCGACTATGGCAAGACCTCGCAGTCGCTAGACCAGTCTTTCCCGCAACGCCTCCTGAGTGGAAAAATAAGCCCATTGACTTCGGAGGAACTGAAGCATCGAATGGGTGAATTGGAGACGCAGCGGGCTGATTTAACGCGCATCGGGCTGCTAGGCGGCGATGATGTGAGCTATCCCTTCGACGTTGCGACGCTCGATCGAGCCGACCTCACGCAACAAACGGTGATGACACTGTATGTTGACGATACCGCGAAGAAGCTTGCCGTGTTGGATAGTCTGGCGGCGCGGGTCATTCTGTTGCTGACTACGGTCAATAAGAAATTTCGAAATAAGACCCTGAGCATCGACAAGAAGCGGGGGCTGTTTGCGACCGACAGTAACGGCAAGAGTCTCGATCTCGATGCGCTGTCCTCCGGCGAGCAACATGAACTGGTGTTGATGTATGACCTCCTCTTTCGAGTTCGCCCCAACACCTTGGTTCTCATCGACGAACCCGAGCTGTCGCTCCACCTAAGCTGGCAAAAATCCTTCCTCGCCGACCTTGCCCGCATTGTTTCGACAGCCGGATTCGACGTGTTGCTGGCGACGCATTCGCCATTTATTGCCGGCGATCGGGACGACCTGATGATTAGCCTGACGAGCGAGATCGAAAAATGATGCGGGGAGTTTCTCGTGGGGTAGGCGATATCGTGGCGGAGATAAAGATGAGTGCGACCGCCTTCCCCGGTTGCTTCCTGCTGGTCGAGGGATCTTCGGATAGCCGCTTTTTCCGTCCTCGCGTCTCAAGCTCCGACTGCGAAATCGTTATTTGCGGCGCCAAGCCCTTGGTTATCGATGCGACCAAATCGGCCAACCGGGGGGTGGCGAAAACATTAGGGGTTGTCGATGATGATTTCGACAGGGCTTTGGGGGTATCTCATGAGACATCCGACCTGGTCTCGACCGACACCCATGACATCGAAACCCTGCTTCTTTCATCGAGAGCGCTGGAAAAGGTAGTGAACGAATTCGTCGTCACTACGACATTGACAGACTTTTGCACGTCGAACGCTTGCGATATTCGCACCGCCTTGCTCCGACGAGCGACCCCATTCGGGCAATATCGTCTAATTAACGCGATCCACCAGCTCAATGTCCCATTTGCGGCTTCCTTTTCGCCATGGAAATATCTTGATCCGACCTCGTGGACGCTGGATGTCGGCAGACTACAGGCCGACTTCGCCGCTTCGGCACGGCTCAACGCCGCTGACGTCGGGGAATTAGTACAACGCTTACCGGCAATTCCGCCCTGGAATCTCGTGCAAGGTCACGACGCAATTTCCATATTGGCCATCGCATTTCGTGGTGTGCTGCGCGCAAAACCCTGCCCCTCAGAGGATGAACTCTCGGCATCGCTCCGTCTGGCATTTGAAGATATCTATTTTCAGAGCACGGACTTATGTTTGGGCATCAAGCAATGGGAAGCCAGAAAAGCGGCGCAGGTTCTTGGCTATAGCGTTTCCTAATCAGTTCCAAGTCGGCAGGCGCCGGAGTTCTAGTGCATCGCCAGCCGTCACCCTGAACGCCGAAAAACTCGCCGCTATAATCGCCCCTAGGAATATTTCCGCAACTCGACTCTCGTGACTACCCTATCGTGACTACATTAACGTTCGCCCGCCCCGACGACTGGCACTTGCATCTGCGCGACGGCGCGGCGCTGGCTGCCGTGCTGCCCGACAGCGCGCGCCGCTTTGCGCGCGCCATCGTCATGCCCAACCTCAAGCCGCCCGTCACTACCGTCGCGCTGGCGGCGGACTACCGCGCGCGCATCCTCGCGGCCTTGCCCGTCGGCATGAAGTTCGAGCCGTTGATGACGCTGTATCTCACCGACCACACGCCACCGGACGAGGTGGATCGCGCGATCGACGGCGGCTTCGTCAAGGCGATCAAGTACTACCCCGCAGGAGCGACGACCCATTCCGCCGCCGGCGTCACCGATATCCAAAAATGCTATCCGACCTTGGCGCGCATGGAGCGCCGGGGGCTACCGCTATTGATCCATGGCGAAGTCACCGATCCCAGCGTCGATATTTTCGACCGCGAGGCGGTGTTTATCGAACGTGTGCTGCAACCGCTGCTGCGCGACTTTCCGGGATTGAAAGTGGTGCTTGAACATATCACTACTAAGGACGCCGCCGAATTCGTGCGCGAAGCCGGCCCGAATCTGGCGGCGACACTGACCGCGCATCATCTGCTCGCCAATCGCAACGCCTTGTTCGTCGGCGGCCTGCAACCGCATCACTACTGCCTGCCGGTGCTCAAACGCGAACAGCATCGCCAGGCGCTGCTCGCCGCCGCAACCTCAGGTCATCCGCGCTATTTTCTCGGCACCGACTCGGCGCCGCATGCGCGCAGCACCAAGCACGCCGCCTGCGGCTGCGCGGGCTGCTACACCGCCTATGCGGCGATCGAGTTATATGCCGAAGCCTTCGACGCCGTCGGCGCGCTCGATAAGCTCGCAGCCTTCGCCAGCCAGTACGGCGCGGATTTCTACGGCCTGCCGCGCAATACCGATCGCATTACCTTGATCCGCCAAGCCACCCCAGCGCCCGCGAGCCTCGACTATCTGGCCGACGATCCGCTCGTTCCCTGGCGCGCCGGCGAAACGCTGGCTTGGCGTTTGCAGGAAGATTGATCGTATGAAACGCGCTCTCACCGCCACCGCCCTAAGCTTGCTTTTTCTCGCCGCCTGCGGCGACTCGCAGCATGCCGCGTATGTGATCGGCCAGAATCATTCGCTGACATTGACGCGCCAGCAAGATTATTACAACGGCCCTTGGACTACCGATCTGGTGGTCGCACGCTTTCCGGCCTGCCAACGTCGCCATCCGCTCGAAAACCTCACGGGCAATAAACTCAAGATGGAAGTTTACCGCCCAGAGCCCGGCGTATTCATCCTCAATAGCGGCAAGCGCTGGTATGTGACCGAAACCGAAACCTGCCAGTTCGATCAGTACAAAACGCCGCCGCCCGAACCCGGCGAGAAAATCGGTTTTTTCCAGCTCAAAAAGGGCGAGTTGATTTACGTGAGTACGGAAGAAAAGCCGCCCGAACCCGGCGTTGCGCCGAGTCCTCCCCCCGCCGCGCCGAGCGCCGCGCCTGCGCGCTAGCGCCGAAGTGTTCGAAAAATTGGAGGTATCGCTCCACGATATTCAGCTTGCCGAATGCGATTTTTTGTTCTACCCTCGCGCTACTTTTTTAATCTCGAAAGGATAATCCTATGAGCTCCCTGACTCCTGTGCCGCTGGAAAGCGAAAACACCGCGATTTCGGCTTCCGCCCACACCTACAACGCTACCGGCAACAAGGTGATACGCAACACCTATCTGTTGCTGTCGATGACCCTGATCTTCTCGGCGGCGACCGCCGGAACCAGCATGGCGCTCAAGCTGCCGCATCCGGGCTTGATACTCACCTTGGTCGGCTATTTCGGCCTGCTGTTCCTCACCACCAAACTGCGCAACAGCGCTTGGGGACTGGCGGCGGTGTTCGCCTTCACCGGCTTTATGGGCTACACCCTCGGCCCGATTATCAGTCGCTATATGGGCATGCCCAACGGCCCGGAAATCGTGATGCAGGCCATGGGCCTGACCGGGGTCATCTTCGTCGGTTTGTCGGCTTATGCGCTGACCACGCGCAAGGACTTCAGCTTTATGGGCGGCTTCCTGATGGTCGGCGTGCTGGTGGCCTTCGTCGCCTCGCTGGCCGCCATATTCCTGCAAATCCCGGCGCTGTCGCTGGCGATTTCCGCGGCGGTGGTGCTGCTGATGTCCGGGCTGATTCTGTACGAAACCTCGAACATCGTTCATGGCGGCGAAACCAATTACATCATGGCCACCGTCAGCCTGTTCGTCACCATCTTCAATCTATTCACCAGCCTGTTGCAACTGCTCGGCTTCTGGGGCAGCAGCGATTGATCGCTAGATTCGTCGCTTGAAAGTGGCGTCGCGACCTGCGACGCCATCGACGAATAAGATTCAGATTCCCCATCCGTCCCGCCAGCGCCGACTTTCGAGTCTATCGCAGACTCTCGAAGGGATTCGCTTCGCCGGTCAATTCGGCCAAGCTATTCGCCACCGAGGCCGCGCTTTCTTCGCCGCGTAAGCTTGGCGCGCTGCTCCAGTCTTCGAGCAAAGCGGCGGGCGATCTGTCGCTCACTACCTCTTCGACGACGCCGATTTCGGCTAAGCCGGTGGCGGATTCGATGCCGGTCAATGCTGCGCCGATTTCGGCGGACATGGCGTCGACTGCGCGACGCACCTCGTCCAGCATGGCGTCGACCGGCCTGCCCTGAATCAGCGCGGCTTCCAATCGACTCACCATGAGATGGAGTTCGTCCATCCCCAATAAGCCGACGCGGCCTTTGAGCGCATGCGTTAGGGAGCACGCCAAATCGACGGCATTCGAACTCGCCGCGCGCACAATCTGCGCGACTTGACATGGAGCCTCTTCGCCGAAGCTCGACAGCCAATGACGATAGCGCACCGTATTGCCCATCATCAACGCCAAACCGGCGGCGGTATTTACGCCGCCTATCGTTGGAAATTCGGTTGGAAATTCGATCGGAAACTCGGTCGGGAATTCGGCTCGATCGATGCTGGGCGGTAAAGCATTCGTCAATTGCAACGGCGCCACGACTTTCAAGGCCGGCGGTTGCCGCCGTTCCGCCGGTATCCATTTGGCGAGGATGCGATAGAAACTCGACGCATCGAAAGGCTTGGCGATATGGTCGCACATGCCGACCGTTCGAATCAGCTCTTTTTCATGCGCCATCGTGTGCGCCGTCAGCGCAATCACCGGCAAGTCGGGGTAATGCCGACGGATCTCGCGCGTCGCGGTCAACCCGTCCATCACGGGCATCTGAATATCCATCAGCACGAGATCGAAGGCGCCGGGCGACGATTGCGCCAAAATATCCAGCGCCTCCTGCCCATGCTCGGCCAGGCGCGTTTTAACTCCCACTGCATCGAGTAAAGCTTCGACGATTTCGCGATTGAAAGCTTGATCGTCGACCGCCAATAGCGTGACGCCATAGTATCGCGAGGGCGGATTCGCCGTCGATTCGACCGACTCTATCGCCGGGATATCTTCACTGCGCCCCACGTCGAGCCACAGCTTGACGGTAAATGTAGCGCCCTGCCCTTCGCGG
>DATETD010000181.1:0-3349 GCA_035283885.1 Rhodocyclaceae bacterium | reverse complement strand
ACGACGATCGTTTTGCGACCGGTGATGCGCGAAACGATGACTTCGGAAAACACCGGCCCCGATGCGGGATTTTCGCGCAACTGTCGAAAATAGGCCCGATCCGCCACATTGACCGATTGCGTCGAACTCCACGACGAGGAGTAGAGTAGATTTCCATCGACGTCATACACGCGAAACCCCGCGATTTCGACGAAATGCACCAGATGCCCATCGAGCTTGGCGTTGATCCCTTTCGAATACTTTCCGACGGCGGAACGTGCGAAGGCTTCGAGCGGAATGGTGCGCGCACGCTCCAACAGATCCGCATCCACGCGGCGTAGCGTCGAATCCAGACGCGCCTCGAATATCGTGGCGTAATTATGCGTAGTAACTTTCGCAGTCGCGATCTGCTCGCGATGGCTCAAATACAACTGATACGCCAACAGCACGACGACGCCGACCGCAGCCATTCCCGCCAATACGATCAACTTTTGCCGTCGCCGATGCTTGTTTTCCAGCGAAAGCTCGGGTCGCAATTTCTTTTTCATAAAGTCGAACATAGCCGCCTCACCTTCAGTCATCCTCGCTACATCGCGAAAGCTTTCGATTCGCTCTGTTATACAACACTTGCGAGTATCGACCTGAGAAAAGTGTCGAAAAATTTGAATCGTGTGGCGTAAACGTCGCAGAAAACCTGTAGAATGCCGACTTCGCTAATCGGCTGCGGTCGCAGTCGCAAGCGTAGCAGCATGATTGGATTTTGCATAAATTCAGTCGGACATGTGGGTGCTTAGCTCAGTTGGTAGAGCGTCGCCCTTACAAGGCGAATGTCGGCGGTTCGACCCCGTCAGCACCCACCATCTATATGTCGTATGCTTATGTTTTTTCAGGCTTGCTTACGGCAAGCCTTGTTTTTTTGCTCCCCCCGAACATCGCCATGACTAAGCCATGCAGACCTATGCCGTAATCGATTTCGAAACGACGGGTCTTTCGCCCGATTACGGCGCGCGCGCCACCGAGATTGCCGCCGTTCTCGTCTGCGATGGACAATTGGTGGATCGTTATCAAAGCTTAATGAATGCGGGTTTGCGCGTCCCCGCCGAAATCCAGCAACTGACCGGCATCAGCACCGCGATGGTGCGCCAAGCCCCGCCCGTCGATGTCGTTATGCGCGAAGTCGCCGACTTCGTCGGCGACCGTCCGCTGGTCGCGCATAACGCCGCATTCGACAAAAAATTCTGGGATGCCGAACTGAGCCGTATCGGTCGAACGCGTCGCCATGAATTCGCCTGTTCGATGCTGCTGGCGCGACGTCTGTTTCCCGATGCGCCGAATCATAAACTCGGCAATCTGATCGCCCGACTGCATCTCCCCGTCACCGGGCGCTACCATCGCGCGCTTGCCGATGCCGAAGCGACGGCCCATTTGTTCGTCCATTTACAGCACGAGTTGAAGCGACGCTTCGCCCTCGACGAAATCGATCACGCGCTGCTGCTTGCCGCGCAGAAATCCACGGCTGCTAAGTTGCCGGAGTGCATTGCGCGTCATCTGAAGAAGCTGCAAAAGAAACCTATGCTTTCGGCAAAGTCAGATTGATCAAGGTGGTATTGTCCGCATCGGAGACGACGAGTTCCAAACTGCCTTTCTGCGCTTCGGCCAGCAGCTTGGCCGAATACGTCCCCAGTCCGGTGCCGCCTTGCTTGTTATGGGTGACGAATTTATCGAAGAAGCGTTCGCGTATCTCCTTCGGCACTGCGCCGGCATTCTTCACCGATATGAGTATAGGATTTCCTGGATTGAGCGTCAGCCATACCGATTCGTTTTCGGGCGACGCTTCGCACGCATTCTTCACCAGGTTCTGCAATAACGAATAGCATAACATCGCGTCTCCCATCGCATCGGGCGGCGTTTCGTTGGCGGATAGGTTCAACTCGACGACGACCTTGACGTTTTTGTCGGCAAAAGTGCGGCTCGAAATTTCCGCGACACGCTGCGAAATATCGGCAATCTTCACCCGTTGGGCATTCAACTGAAAGCGCCCCGTCTCGATCTTGTAAAGCTCCGACGAGCGATTGATCATATTGATCGCCTGCAAGGCGGTTTCTTCCACGGTACGCAGATTTCTCAACACCTCCTCGCGCGGCATGCTTTCGTCCTCGGCCAGCAGTTGCACCATACCGATCACTCCCGCGAGCGGGCCTTTCAGATCGTGGCGGGTAATCTGTTCGACGTCGTCGCGCAAACGCGCCGCCTCCATCATAGAATCATAATCCGCCTGCAACTGCTTGTGCAGTTCCACATAACGCAGAAAATTGCCGACGCGGGGCTTGAGCACATCCGGATTCACCGGCTTGGTGACGAAATCGACCGCGCCCAAGCCTAGCCCTTTGAGGCGACTATCGTCGTCCGTCATCGCCGTGACGAAAATAATCGGGATGTGCTCGGAACTCTGATGCTGCCTCATGCGCCGCGCCACCTCGAAGCCATCCATGCCCGGCATCATCACGTCGAGCAACACCAGATCGGGCGGATTATCGGACTGACAGATGTCCAAGGCCTTTGCGCCATTCAAAGCGGTGCGCACGCGATAGTCGTCTTTGAATAATTGGAACAAGAGATGCAAATTATCCGGGGTGTCGTCCACCACCAGAATCGTCGGACGCTCGACCTTTTTACCGATGCCGATAGCCATGCCTGCACCCGCCTTCGTGGCGTCGTCGCTCGCGCCCGGCTTACCGGTTTTTCGGGTCATCGCCTTGGCGATCCGTTCGCCCAGGCGACCGGCGGTATACGGTTTGACCAGCAGATCGCTGACGCCGCAACTGATCGACTCGGCGATGCGCACGCGGTCGGCTTCGGCAGTAATCATGACAAAAGGTATTTGCGACAATTTTTCGTCTTCTCGCACCTTTTTCAAAAACTCCAGCCCATTCATGATCGGCATGTTCCAGTCGGATAAGACCACATCCACGCGTTGCGACTGAAGCACCCGCAGCGCATCGGCGCCGTTGCCGGCGCGCAGTATGTTGTACACCCCAAGCGCGCGCAATTGCGCTTCGGTCACCTGTCGCATGGATTCGGAATCGTCGACCACCAGGACGATCGATGAACTAGGAATCATGGCGTATACTTTCTATTTTCATAAGCCCTCCTGGACTACTCGATGCGCCGTCGCCGTTGTGCTTCCTTGAGCCGTTGCAAGGCGGCTTCGAAATCGTAATTTCGAATGTTTTCTTCGATAAATCTATAGTCATGACCGAACGATGCCTTTAGGATGTCGATATGCGTATCCAGCAGATCGCCGGACTCCGGATTCCCTTCTTCGAGCAATTCGGCCAACGCGGCGCACACCTCTTTGAGTCGTTGCGCA
>DATETD010000180.1:0-11154 GCA_035283885.1 Rhodocyclaceae bacterium | reverse complement strand
CTCGGACCAAGTCACCTCCTTATCGCCCTCTTCGCGACTCAGCAGCAAGGGCGCGGCGACATACTCGGCGACAGCCCAGGTCTCGCCGACCTTGACCTGCCAATAGAACTCGCCGATTACATAATCGGTGCGCGCCATGCCCGCCGAGAACCGCCGCAATTCGACGCCGCGATGCCGTAGCGAAAACTTGCCGGCTTGGTAACGCGGCGCAGTCGACAAGGACTTCACCCAACTCCAATGTCCATCGCTTTCGGTCAACCAACGAAACCCCTCTGCCGCATGATGCAAAAGGTATTCCCGCCACGGATATTCCGCACCCTCGGTAACGATCGCGCGCTGCTGAAAACCGATCACGGTCCAGGGTTTGTCGTAAAACGTGCCGACGCTGCCCAAGGCCAACAAAGGCTCGATCTTCGTCGCCGCCTTCGCCTTCGCCAGGATCTTCAGCCCGGCGTTTTCGGGCGCCAGCACCGTCAAACACGACGGGCAGGCGACGCTTTGGATCGTCTTATCGTGAATCTCGATCGCCCCGCCGCATTGCGGGCAGTGCAAGGCCGACACCGGCCCTGCCGATTTTTCCGCCGCGCCCGCGCGCAGTTGCGTAAAGCGGAAGCTGTCGAACGGCAACACCTCGCCGACGAACAGCAAGGGCGGCGATTCGGAATAATCTAAAGTCGCAAACGCCGCAGACGGCAACTTGGCGGCGGTTTTCTTGGCCGCAGCTTTTTCAGGCAACACTTCGCGCAGATCCGCCAAGGGCGCGGCATAGCCCGCGCCGAAAGCAAACGGTAACTCGCCCTCGCCCGCGAGGCACAGCGCCTGCTCGATATCGCTAACTGCAAATTCGCGCCTCCCCAACGAGAGGCGCTGACCGGGTTGCAGCGCATCGAACGCCGGCAAGGGCGCGGCGGGCGGCGTCAGAAAACTCAGTAGATATTCGCCGTTGGCGTCGGACAACCAGCCGCCGCGACTATCGTCGAACAGCAGATACCATTCGTTCCAAACGCCCGAGGCATAACGCAACTGGATGCGCCCGACAATCGCGAAATGCACGCCGCGATAGACGCCTTCGGTTCCCAGCTGCAACGGCGATGCGTCTTCGAGCAACTCGGCCATGCGACCGAGATTTTCGAGCGCATCGCCATGGCGCACCAGCGTGCTGCGACAGAATTCGCACACCGCATGGAACGAAGCCGCCGAACGAAACCTTACCGGCGCGCCGCAGCTGGGGCAGTTGGCGGTTCTCACGACAAAAAACTCTGCGGTATCAAGCCAGCTTCTTCAGCAAATCGGCTTTCTTCGCATCGAATTCCGCTTGCGACAGCACGCCTTTGCTCACCAAACCATGCAACTTTTCGATCGTGGCGATCACCTCGTCGACGGACGCCGTGGGCGCAAAAGTCGGCGCTGGCGAGACGGTGGCTGCGGCTGCGGTGGCTGCGGCTGGCGGTGGTGCGGCATTGGGCATCATCGACTGCGCCATCGATTGCGCCATGACCTGACCGATCGACAAACCCGCGCCCAGCCCTGCGCCGATGCCGGCCATGCCGCCTTCGTTTTGCGCCGCGAGCGGAATCGCTTTCGCCGTTTGGTACTGAGTAAAACCCTGCATCCCGCCCATCATATTGACGCCGATACGCTCGTCGAGCATTTTCTGCAACTCTTCGGGCAGCGAGATGTTCTGCACCACCAGCGTTTCGAGTTGCAACCCAAGATTTTGGAAGGTGGCGCCGAGTGTGTCCCGCAGCGCGCGCGCGAATTCGTTTTGATTGCCCGCCATATCGATGAACGGCACGCCGGACTCGCCGAATACATCGCTGATCGCGCCGACGATGGTGTTGCGCAACTGGCCTTCGAGCTGCTCCGAACTGTAGCTGTCGAGCGTGCCCGAGATCGTGGTGTGGAAGGCCTTGGGATCGGTCAGGTGGAAGGCGTAGATGCCGAAGGCGCGCAGCCGCACCATGCCGAAGTCTTTATCGCGCACCGTCACCGCATTCGGCGTGCCCCATTTGCGATCCAGACGCAGACGCGTGCTGTAGAAATACACATCGCTCTTGAACGGCGACTCGAACAGCTTGTCCCAATTCTTGAGGTAGGTCAGCACCGGCAAGGTTTGGGTAATCAGCTTGTGCCGTCCGGGCGCAAATACGTCGGCAATCTGCCCCTCATTGACGAATAAAGCCAACTGGGTATCGCGCACCGTCAGGCTGGCGCCGTATTGAATTTCGAAATCCGCCATCGGGAAACGCCACGCCAAGGTCTCGTCGTCGTCCTCGGTCCACTGGATGATGTCGATAAACTGTTTCTTGATGAAGTCCATTAACGACACGGCATTCTCCTTTAAGTGTGAATCAATAAGTCATACATGCGGCATTGACGATGCCTACGGTTAAAGATAGCGCCGCCAAAAAAGTCGCGGGCGCGGTGCAGCCGCGCGAAATATCCGCTTCCAGCCGGGGCAACAACAGCCGCGAAACGCCATAGGCCAGCAACTGCATGATGCCGGCAATGCCGCCCCAGACGATCAGATCGAGCAAGGTGTCGCTATGCGCGATCACGTTGGCGATCGGCAAGGCGAAACCGAGCAAAGCGCCGGACAGCGCGATCGCCGCCGCGGTGTTGTTGGCGCGGATCAAGGTGATTTCCTTATACGAAGTCACGTTGATGTAGATCAGAAAAAACAGGCTCACCAAGGCGGCGGCCACGCCGAAGTAGGCCAGAAAATTGGGCAAGGTGGCAAGAAAATGCGCAGGCATGAAAGACTCCTCAGTGTTCGGCGATATTGTCGATCAAGACCCCGCGTTACGCAAGCCTATCGACGCGAGTGCGCCTATATGTCATAGACATCCAGCGGCGCTGCTGCCGGATAATCGACGCTGCAACCACTCCGTACAAGCTGTGAATGGCATAGGGCGAGCAAAGTGATAGCCTTGTACGATCATGCAGCCACAACTGCGTAAGTACTCGAACTGGCTAGCCGTTTCTACGCCTTCGGCGACTACCTCCATATCTAGGTTCGCTCCGATCATAATCGATATGCGCAAAATCGCTTGCGCCTTTCGCTCCATATCGGCGCGTTGCACAAAACTGCCGTCGATCTTAAGCTCTCTAAAAGGAAGATCGATCAGTTGCACCAAACTGGAATAGCCTGTGCCGAAATCGTCGATAGACAACACAAAACCCATCAATGAAAGTCGAGTTAGGGTTTCCATCGCTAAAGAGCGTTCGACCATCAAACGACTCTCGGTGACCTCAATGACGAAATCCGAGACGTGCAGTCCTGCCGCCTCAACGATGCTTCCAAGCCGCTCCGGCACTTCGAGATTGTGCGCAGTGTCCATCGACATATTGATCGCGGCCTTGATATGAAGATTATACCCCCTCCAGATAGCCATATCGCTTACCACCCGACGCGCCATGGCGAAAAACAACTCGTCCGCCAACCCCGCCGTTTCTATGGCAGGTATGAAACTCGACGGGCTTATCATGCCACCAGCCTTATTCGGCCAACGTGCCAAAGCCTCGACTCCCACGGGCTTCCCGGTACATGCATCGATTTTCGGCTGATACCAAGGGATAAATTCGCCTGCAGCCAATGCCGCCGCCAAGCATTGCTGCGTCAATGCTTCTTCGTCAAGAGTTGGCCCTGCCATAGGGACTGACGTATGAAGTTCGGCCAACAACTCCCGAAGCCTTTCAGGAGAAGGTGGTTTTGGCAGAACACCGAGAACCGACAAACCGTGAGCATTGGCCAATCCGCCGGCGCTATTAAGAATTTCATCGTGCACACCGGATAAAAGGATTATGCCAGCCCGAAATCCACGTTGAGCAAGATGTCGCATCAGCACTGTTCCGTCCATACCCGGCATCGATAAATCGGTAATCATCGCCCTGATCTCGGGCCCATGCTTATCCACTTGAGCCAAAGCATCCTCGCCGTTATTGGCGAAGCAGATATTGTCCCAACCAAGGCTAGTCAACTGCGTGCCGATCAACTCGCACTGAAACTCATCGTCGTCCACCACCAGAATCATATTCGCCGACGAGATCATAATAAGTCATCCAGATATAAATATTCCATGCAGCCAAAATGGACGTCGGATTCCAATGACGTAAAGCTAACAAATTCTCTATTGAAAAACGCCGATCCTTCGATCATTTTCAAATCTCCATGTTCAAACTAAACTTGTTTGTATTCGTTCGACGGCATCGGCAAACGCCGTATTCATGCGTTCGACAAGCGCGAGACAGGTCGGCGCGTCGCCCGCCTTTCCGGCGGTTTCCATTTCCTGACATAAGTCGCCCAACAACAAAGCGCCGACGGTGCGCGCCGACGACTTCAGTTTATGAGCGACGTCGGCAGCGATTCCGGTTTCGCCTTTCGCCATCGCCGCGCCGACTGCAGCGATGTGCGCTTGACTCGCGACCATAAATTTTTCCAATAAACGACGATGCACCGCCGGATTATCGCCCACCAAACGGGCTAGCGTACTCGCATCCCAAACTGCGGCAAGCGTAGTCTGAATCGCTGTCGCGACCGCTATCGATTCGACCGCATCGTTGACTCGATCGGTCGCGAACAGCTCGGCTTCGTTCGATGGAGCGATGCGCGGCAGTTCTTGCGAGGCTTCCATCGGCATCCACTTCGCCAGCATTGCGCTTAGCTCACTCAAGCGTAACGGCTTCGATAGATAATCGTCCATATCGCGCTCGCGACAGCGCAACGACTCGCCCTGCATGGCGTTCGCCGTCACCGCGATTATCGGCAGTCGCACGCCTTCCGGCTCGGCTTGCCGAATCGCCGCCGTCAGTGCAAATCCGTCCATCTTCGGCATATGACAATCAGTCAATAACAGAGCGTAACGCCCCGTGCGCCACATCGACAGCGCCACCACTCCGTCTTCGGCAACTTCCGCCGTATATCCCAATAACTGCAATTGCTCTTGCATCACTTCCCGATTGACTTCGTTATCTTCCGCCAACAGTATCAGCCGCCCGGTTTGCAAGGCTTCTTCCACAGTGGGCGCTTCCACCCGTCTGGTGCGTCGTCGTTCGAGTCGATCCGCCCCGCTCGACGCTTTTATACGACCACCGGCAACCGCCACACCATGGATCAGATCTTGATACAGCAGCGGATGTGCGGGAACGACCGATCCTCTACCCGCCGACTGAGCTCCTCGGCGTATCAGCCGAACCACGCCGACCGATGTCGGCAACTCGGGCTCGTCGCTCGCTTCTTCGGTAGCGCACAGGCAACGCAACACCACCCATGCGCCGGACAATGGCGACGCTTTCTCTAGCCTTTCGACTACGGCGCGCATATCGGCAACCTGCTCGACCTCCGCGCCTGCCGCTTTGCAGTACGCCGTCACCGCTTCCGCACAGTCCGCGTCCGTCAACGCCAATACATGCACTTCGGCTAAACTCGGTTCGCTCGCTTGCGCTCGGCCCGGCGCGGATTCGTGCAGCGGCAACTCTACCGTAAATTCGGAACCCTCCCCTACCACGCTACGCACCGATATCCGCCCGCCCATCATTTCCACCAGCCGCCGGGAAATGCTCAATCCCAAGCCCGTGCCGCCGAATTTTCGCGCCGTGCTTTCGTCGGCTTGGGTAAACGGTCGAAACAGTTTGGCCTGCGCTTCGGCGTCCATTCCTATGCCATTATCGATAATACTCAATCGCAGCCGGTCGTTTCCATTCGCCTCGCGGCTTCGCTCGACGCGCAACGCTACTTTCCCCACCCGACCTTCTCGACTTTCTGTGAATTTCACCGCATTGCCAAGCAAGTTAAGCAACACCTGACGTAAGCGGGTAGGATCGAGCACTATCCATTGCGGTAGTTCGGGCGAGACGAAAACCGAAAGTTCGATCGATTTGGCGTCGGCAATGGTAAACATCAATTGCACCACGCCTTCGGCCACGTCCCTCGCATGAGTCGGGATACTCTCCATTTCCAACTTGCCCGCTTCGATTTTGGAGTAATCGAGGATGTCGTTCAAAATATGCAATAACGCCAACGAGGAATCGTGAATCGTAGCCAGCATCCGCCGCTGCTCCGGCTTAAGCTCGGTTTCTCTCAGAATATCCACCATCCCGACCACACCATTCATCGGCGTGCGGATTTCGTGACTCATGTTCGCTAGAAACTCCGACTTCGCTCGACTCGCCGCCAACGCCGCATCTTCTACTCGCTTGCGCTCGGTAATATCGGTGCATACGGCGATGTATTCTCGAGGCTTTTTGTTCTCCCCCATGAAAGCGGCAATAGTCGTGCCTACCCAATATAGACGCCCATCCTTGGCGCGATTACACACCTCCGCATGCCAAACCTCCCCACGCGCAATCGTTTCATACATCGATTTGAAATAACCTTTGGGATGGAAACCCGAACTTAAAATGACATGATCCTTACCGATAAGTTCCGCGCGGGAGTAGCCGCTGATCTCGCAGAACTTATCGTTTCCATAGATAATCGCTCCCTGAATATCGGTCATGCTCACGATCGCATGCTGATCGAGGACAAACTTCTGCTGCTCCAACGCAGTCAGGGCTCGGTTCGTCAAGGCAAAACTGCGCTGCAACTCCGCAGTCTGCTGTTGAACCATACCCTCGAGATTTTCGCGATGGCGCTGCAACTCGATTTCATTTTCCTTTCGCTTCGTTATATCGGAACGAATAGCGATGTACTGCATCAGCTTACCGTTGTCATCCAAAAAAGGAACGACGGTGGTATCGACCCAATATAAACGTCCATCCTTGGCGCGGTTGCAAACCTCTCCATGCCAAACTCGACCATTAACGATAACTCGATACATCGACAAGAAAAAACCTTTTGGATGCACGCCCGAACTGATGATGATGTGATCATTCCCTAGCAACTCGGCGCGAGCGTACCCGCTGATTTCGCAAAATTTATCGTTAACGTCAGTAATTTTTCCTTCGACATCCGTAGTGGCGACAATGGCGTGCTGATCTAGAGCAAATTTCTGCAACTTTAATTTTTGTAAAGCGGAACGGGCGTTCTGCGCCGCCAAGGAGGCGGCCAATTCGCTGTCTTTCAATGCAAATTCGGCTTGCTTGCGTTGCTCCTCGCGCATGAAATTATCCAAGGCATAACTGACGTTCGACGCCATCTCCTCAAGCAACTTCCATGCACCCTCATCGAAAAAGCCGGGGACATCCGAATACAGAGTCAAAGCGCCGATCGCCAAGCCATTGCGAAAAAGCGGCAACGCAGCCATCGACGCCAACCCAGCCTTGACGAGACGTTCGCGCCAAGGCGCCACCGTATCGTTGTCGATGGATTGCACCCAGCATGAACGCATCTCGCGAATCGCAGTACCTATCGGGCCACCGCCATAGGGTGAGCCGCCATCTATCGACACATGGATATCGTCGAGAAATCCGGTCGAATCGCCGAAACTGACTATAGGTCGAATCATGGATACGCCGGGGTCGACAATTCCGACCCACGCCATCGAAAGTCCCCCGGAATCGACCGCAATCCTGCATATCTGTTCGAACAGATCGAACTCGTTGGTACTATGAACGATAGCCTTGCCGCAATAACTCAAACTAGAGAAAAGGCGCATCAAACGATTGGCTCGATCTTCTGTCGCCTTGTGTTCGGTGATGTCTCGGGCGATCGCGACAAAACGCAGCCCTAGTCCGAATTCTTGCGATTTTCGGGAAACCGACAGTTCGAAATAGAGCGTTCCTTGCGGAAAATCGAGTGAGTATTGCCTACCGATCGAAACTCCTTTCTCATACGCCTCTAGTAATGCCGACATACAAACATCGGCGGCGACAGGCGGGAGAATTTCGCGGATAGTGCATCCGATCAACGCATCGGGCGATGCATAAAGCACATCCAGATTTGGTGCATGGACGCTATAAAAGCGGCCATCCAAGTCCACCTCGAACAGCAAATCGGGAAGCGCATCCAAAGTCGCTTGCAATTGATCCTGCGCCATTTGAAGCTCTTTGGTTCGCGCAGCAACCAAAGCCACGAGCCCCGACTTATGCGCCGCCAACTCGGCAATTAATTTTTGGCGTTCGATCAAACGACGAATACGCGCAATCAGTTCTTCTTCGAGGACAGGCTTGATCACATAGTCGTCGACGCCGGTCTTCAAGAGTTCTATGCGCTGAGTGGTGTCGTCCAAAGCGGCCAACGCGAGAATCGGCACATCGCACAACACGCCATCCAAGCGTCGGATACGCTTAACAAGCCCTATGCCGCGCATACCGACATCGAAATCGATATCGACGATAATAAGATCGTAGCGATTCTTTTCGACCTCAAGCAACGCCTCGCCGATCTCGGTGACTTTATCGATAACTAAGCCATAGGAAGCGAGTTGCGAAAGTTTGCGAGGCGATAAAGCGGCCCCTCCCTCCACATACAGCACCCATGCGCGAATGGGGAGAGACTGAGCGAACAAATGACTAAAGAATCTCTCCATTTGCCGGACATCCCGCTTCGAAAACACCTCGGTTGCGCCTTGGCGTCGAGCCTCGATCTGAACATCCGCGGAAACATCGTTGCAACATAAGGCGATAGGGATATTTCTGAATGCAGACATCGACCTGATTCGCCCGCACAAATCGACTCCGCGCCCATCGGGAAGGTCCGTAGCGACACAAACGAAGCTACAAGCGTTTGTCGCCATGAAATCCAAGGCTCGCTCGCCCGAGTCTACGCAAACGACGTCGAATTCGCGATCCTGCAAAGCCTGCGCTACGTTCGCCCGGAAGGATCGATCCGGATCGACTATCAATAAATTCATAATATGTAGTTATATGCCATCGACTTTAAGCTGGCTCACGAGTTCCTCCATATGCGCGCCGATCTCAAGCCCTTCTTCGTAAATCATGCGCGCTTGTTTCGCCGCATCCTCGATCATTTCGGCCAACTCGTCTTCCTGAGATTGGGTGATGCCTAGCGTCAGAAAAGATCGCGCAAAGTTCTTTTGTAAATCCTGGAATATCTGATTGTTCTTAGAACCTTGAGCACGATGGCGGCGATCGATAACCTGCAGTGCTTCATGCGTGCTTGCCGCCAACCGGGTAAGCATTTCATGCTGCCGAGCCACTGCGGCAACGCTATCCAAGGCAACAACGCGCGCATTGGCGCCTTCCGCCAGTAGAGCAAGGTTATCCTTCATTCGACCATGACGTTCAGGATCGTCGCGCGCGACGCTTTTGACGATGATAGTTATATGTTCATAGCTGCACGAGGTGCGCGAAGAAAATTCGAACAACCGACCGTGTTTCGACATATTGGTAAGTACGGACTCTTCCAAAGGCGAGCAAGGTCCGCCCGGCCCAATCGACACCGTCGGCTGACTGCCTCGAATCTGCACGCTCGCCTCATATCCATATACCTGAAAGGTATTCAGCACCTCGCGACACAGCGAGTCGTAGTCGGGACAAGTAAAGCTAACGCGCAGAAACTGAAGAACCGTGCCGATTTCGGCCGCACTCGACATCGCCGTCATCGCCGTCGAAAAAGCACTGGTCAAATCGCTCTTCAAGCGGCAACGTTCTGCATAACTGGCCAACTCGAGCCTAATCTTGGATCGCAATTCGTCGGCGGACACCGGCTTGCTCAGATAATCGTTGCCACCCGCTTCATATCCGGCCAACCGCTCGTCTTCGCTCACCATCCCCGAAAGAAAAATAACAGGAAGATCTTTTATCGAGGAGTTTTCACGTAGCGCGCGACAGACTTCGTACCCCGACATACCCGGCATATCGACGTCGAGCAACACCAAATCCGGAAGTTCCTCCGCTAAAAAATCCAGAGCGGAGCGACCGCTGTCGAAATGACGCAGATCGTAGTCGGAAGCAAGCATTTCGGAGGTGACGACCGCTGAGAAATCATCGTCATCGACGAGAAGTATTGTCGGTTTGTTAGCCATAATTGTCTTTATCGATACGCTATTTAAAAGAACGAGCCAACGTCAGATTACAAGCAAACCCATGGAGCGTCAACACAACGAAACCAGATATCATAGCAGGGTCTATACATAAGTTCTACCGGTGACTACCCATAACGCAAAATGTTTAAGGCATCAATCTGCGCTTAATGGGTATCTAGGTTCGAAGCGAACGCGAGTCCGAAAAATTGCGCTACGCGCACCACAAAATCAAATTTCGGTTTATTATGGGCTTCCACTAAACCAAGGAGTCACACACATGAAGCACACTGGTCGCAACCTGATCCTCGCCGCCCTGCTGTCGTTGGGCGCCAACTTCGTCTTCGCCGCCGATATGCCGCTTCCTCCGGAAATCGAAAAATTCTGTAAGGATAACGCCGCTCAGTGCACCGCCGTTAAAGAGCGCGCCAAGAAGGCCTGCGATGCCGATCCGAAGAAGTGCGAGGAAGTGAAAGCCAAGATCGGCGAAGAAATCAAGAAATGCCAAGCCGATCCCAAGGCTTGCCAAGAGAAAATTGAAAAGGTTAAGGGAAAAATCGCCGAGAAGCAGGCTGAGAAGGCCGCCAAGTAATTCTTCTGTTTTTTTCCTTCAGCTATGCGACGCGCCTCATAAGCGTGTCGCATAGCCTCCGTTATGCGACCAGTGACGCCAGCGGAAAACTAGGCGCAGGCATTCTCGAGTGGGCAAAGTTGAACTTACGCATGACCAGAAGGTATTCATGGTCGGCAGGGTGCTAAACAGAGTTCTCAGAGAGCAATAAATGACGGAACAAAAAATCGAACGGCTCATCTTGTGTTTTGAGGACATCACGGTCACGGCACCTAAACCAACGGCTATGGTCTAAGCCAATTTTACTGAGCTAGCGGCTGCCATGAACTATATTCACGAACTGATGGACGACGAGAAATGCTACGAGAAGCTCAGGGCATTGCGTTGGAAGTATTCTCGCCCAAATGAATGCCCCCATTGTACGTCCAACAAAATTGTCAAGCGGGGGAAAAATCATCGGCATCCAGGTTGTCGGCGATACGGCTGCTTGAAGTGTGGCAAACGATTCGACGATTTGACTGGAACGATTTTCGCTGGGCATCATCAGCCACTGCGCATATGGATGGCCATGTTGCATTTGATGGGGTTAGATGTATCCAATTTGCAAATAAGTCACGAACTTGGTTTGGATGAAAGCGACTGCCAACGGATGACGGATTT
>DATETD010000179.1:0-6952 GCA_035283885.1 Rhodocyclaceae bacterium | reverse complement strand
CGCCTGAAGGCGGCGATATCCGAATTTACCATCGGTCGCGAAGCCGAGCCGTTGGACGAATTGCGCGCCGGTTTGGAGACGGTTGCCGCGCTACAAATCCCTGGCGTCGACATTAGCGCGATTAATGCCGATGCGGATTATTTGCGCAAACAGGTTTCGTTTCAGGGAACGAAGATGACTTACAGCACCTTGGGAGCGGTGTTCGACGACGGGGTGTGGTGGGCGCAAGCAGAGGTCGGACGCACCGCCTCGACCGCGACGATAGCGCCGCGCAGTCGTATGGCGTATTTCGGCATCGGGCGACGTTTCGACGATTGGATGCCTTTCGTTACTTACGCGACGATCCGCCCACAAAACGATGCACTGAGAGCGAAAGTCGATTGGTTTGGGATTCCCTGTCCGCAGACTCCGAACAACGCCATCCCGAATTGTTTGCGCGATACCGCCTACTATGTCGCCAACTCGACTCGTACGGAACAGGATACCTGGTCCTTAGGGACGCGCTGGGAGTTCTCCAGTCAAGCGGCGCTGAAGCTGCAATTCGACACGACCCGCTTCAAGCCCGAGGGGTATGGCGGTGGTATGTCGCGCGCGGCGCGGCTCGATAAGATCGAAAGCCGCGTCAATGTGTTGTCGCTAACTGTCGATTTCGTGTTCTGATCATGCGCTATCAATCATATCTTGTGGGTGTAAAGCGTGTCCTGCGCCGGTTCGGGCTGATCGGGTTGGCATTATTGGCTTTGGCTTTGGCTTCGGCGCCGGCTTCGGCGGAGATTGCGGTGATCGCCAATCGCGATAGCCCGGTACAGAGTTTGACGACGAAACAAGTCTCCGATCTCTATCTGGGGCGTAGCCGTACTTTGGCTCTCGGTGAAACTTTGACGGTTTTCGAACAACCGGTCGATAGTCCGTTGCGCGAGATGTTCTTTTTGAGTCTGAACGGCATGAAAATCAAGCAAGTCAACGCCTATTGGGCGCGTTTGCGTTTCAGCGGCGAAATTATGCCGCCGCAGAGCTTGTCCGACAGCAAGGCGGTGATCGAGGCGGTGAAGCGCGAGCGCAACGCCGTCGGCTATATCGATGCCGCGATGGCGAATAGCTCGGTGCGCGTCGTGCTGACTCTGAAAGAACCATGATCCGTTTTGCGCACAGCCTCGAATATCGTTTGGTGACGCTGGTCGGCTTCGGCTTGCTGCTGTGCTCGTTGTTGGCGGGAATTTTCACCTACAACTATACGTACAACCGTCAGTTGGAGGCCGCGCGCTCCTTGCAGGATCAATTGGTGCGCACTATCCAGGCGCAAGCCGAAGTGGCCGCCTTTGCCTTCAATGTGGAAATTGCCGAAGGGGTGTTGGATGGTTTGATGGCGAATCCGGTGATTTTGGCGGTGAAGATCGACGCCATGGAAAACTTCAAGCATGAGCGCCTCGCGCGCGCTCAAGTCGATTTCAATAAGGCTACGGTATATCCGCTCCACTCGCCGGTCGATAGCGTCGAGCGTATCGGCAACTTGCTGGTGGTGCAAAACGAGGTGCAAGTCGATAACGAGGCGGCGCAATACGCATTTATCTACACCATCGTGATGCTGATTCAGGTGGCGGTGGCGGCGGTTTTGCTGACGTTCACCTTGCGATCGGTGATGACGCGCCCGGTGGCGCAACTGGCTCAGGGGATGTTGAAGATACGTCCGGGCGGGGGGGAGCGTTTGGAGGTCGACGCGGCTCACGCCAAGAACGAAATCGGTTTATTGTCGAACAGCGTGAATGCATTGCTCGACGCC
Organism: Rhodocyclaceae bacterium; assembly: GCA_035283885.1. Lineage (GTDB taxonomy): Bacteria > Pseudomonadota > Gammaproteobacteria > Burkholderiales > Rhodocyclaceae > DATETD01. The sequence goes on along the minus strand of DATETD010000179.1, from coordinate 5,172 downwards.
GCCGAGTCGGCGATTCACGAAGAGCGCACGCTGCGCACGGCGCTCGATACGACGGGGCGCATTGCTCGCGTCGGCGGGTGGACCTTGGAGTTGGCGACGCAAACCTTGACCTTGAGCGACGAGATCTATCGCATCCACGATATGGAGCCGCACGCCAGCTTAAGCATCGAAGAGGCGATTGCGAATTCCAATCTCGAATCGCAAGGCATTTTTCGTGCGGCGGTGTCGATCGCGATCGCGCAGGGCAAACCCTTCGATCTCGAGTTGCCGTGGACGACGTTTACGGGCCGCTCGATCTGGGTGCGCGCTCAAGGTCAATGCGAAATCGATCGGGGGCGGGCGATTCGCCTGTATGGCGCTTTCCAGGACATCACCGAGCGAAAACAGTTGCAGGACGAAATTTTGCGGCATCAGGAACAATTGGAGCATCGCGTCATTAAACGTACCGCCGAACTGGAAGCGACGATGGAGAGTTTGCATCGTTCGCAAGAAGAACTGACGCGTAGCGAAGCCAAAGCGACCTTGAGCGTATTGGTCGCCAGCGTTTCGCATGAAATGTCGACGCCGATCGGCAATAGCGTGATGGCGTCCAGCACCTTGGCCGACCATGTGAAAAGCTTTCAGAGCGTGTTGGAGACGGGGCAACTGAAACGTTCCGACATGAACGGCTTCGTCAAAGCGGTGCATGACGGCGTTGCCTTGTTGCAAAGCAATTTGCAGCGCGCGCAGAATTTGTTGCGGAATTTCAAGCAGGTAGCTGCCGATCAGGCCAGCGAACAGCGTCGGCGCTTCGATCTGGCGACCGCCATCAAGGAAGTCGTGCAAACTCTGACTCCGAGCATTAAGCATCGACCGCATCGCGTAACGGTCGATGTGCCGAATGGCATAGAAATGGACAGTTTCCCTGGGCCGTTGGGGCAGATTGTCATCAATTTGATCAACAACGCCTATCTTCATGCGTTCGACGATAGCCGCCCCGGCGTGTTTTCGATACGCGCCGAACTCGAAGGCCCGCGCGTCCATCTCATATTTTCGGATAATGGCATGGGGATTAAGCCGGAGGATGTCGAACGTATGTTCCAGCCGTTTTTCAGCACCAAGATCGGTCAGGGCGGCACGGGCTTGGGGATGTCGATTGTCGATAACTTGGTACACAAGACCTTGTCCGGCGATTTGAAAATTCGATCCGTCGTCGGAGTGGGGACGACGATCGATGTTTTTATTCCCCGTGTCGTCCCTAGCGAATGAGCGACCCGCATGAACTGGCGAAAGTCGGCGCTGGTGCTACGGATATTCCGATCCTAACCTTTATTTAGATGCCATGGAAGACGAAGTTCCAGTCAGTGTGTCGTATCGTTGGCCGATCATTGGGTGCGGCGTGGTGGTGTTGTCGATGCTCGGCGGCTATTTGGGTGTCGAATCGACGCGGTGGTATTTGGAGCGCGAGTTCAAGGTAGGCTTCGAGGACGAGGTCAAGCGTCGGGCAGTGGAAATGACGGCCCTGACCTTGCACGGCGAAATCATCGGCGCCGCCAACTTCGCCGGCCTTTACGATACGAATTTCAAAAAAGAGGTTCAGGGCGAATTGCCGGCGAACGGCGCAGCGACACTGGATGCTTTGCGCGTATTGGCTCAGGGTTTTCGCGCCGACGCGGCGTTTATTTTCAATAGCGACGGGGTGATTGGTTCGTCATGGTCGATGAGTGGCGAATCCAGCACTGGGCAGAACATCAGCGCCCATGCGCCCTTTAATTATTTGATGCAAGGACGCCAGGCGGTCTATCCGGCGGTGCGTCAACCATCGGGTAAACGCGCGATGTATTTCGGCGCGCCGATCCATATTTCCGACCAAGCGAAATCGGGCGTCAAAGGCGGGGTTGTCGTGCGGATGGGGGCGGAAATGATCGATTCGATGTTGAAAAATCTGCATACCCCTGCCTTGCTGTTGGCGCCTCAAGGCATCAGCTTTGCTTCCTTCCCGAGCGAACTTACGCTGAAGTCCACGGAGCGACAGACGCCTGAGCAGCTCAAATCGATGCGCGCGACGCGGCAGTTCGGTCATATGGACGAAGGAAATCGCTTGCCGCCGCTGCCGTTCGACGTGCGAGACGAGCGGGTGACTTTTGGCGGGCATCGCTATTTGGCGATCAAAGCGCCGGTGCAATGGAACGACCCGCATGGCGACTGGACGCTGGTGGCTTTAGGCTATCTCGACGATTTAATGCCGTTTTCCCGGCGGATGCGTGTGGGAATCGTGTCGGCGATATTGACGTTCGCATTATGCGCGTCGATGCTGTATTGGATCAACGCAATTGTGCAACGCAGGCGGGCGGTGGCCGAGTTGGCGCGGGAGCGGGAGCGTCTGCAACAGATTCTCGATACGGCGCCGATCGGCGTCGGCATTTTGCAGCGCGACCGATTGCTGTTCGCCAATCCGCAAATGACGGCGGTGGTCGATTTGAAGCGCGGCGACTCGACGCGCAGCGTATATGTCAGTGCGATGGATCGGGACCGTATCGTGGCGCGCTTGAGCAATAACGAGGAAGTGCGTAACTATCCAGTGCAAATGTTCGGCTCGCAACGCAGCGTGCGCGATATGCTGCTGTCGTTTACTTCGACCCTGTACGAAAACGAGGCCTGTCGCTTGGTCTGGCTGACCGATATTACCGATCTCAAAACCGCCGAAAAAGCCATGCGTCAAGCGAACGAACAGCAAACGGCGATTTTCGAAGCGGCGACATTGGGCATCGCCCTGATTAAGGATGGGAAATTTCTTGCAGCGAATCGCACCTTGGCTGTGTTGTTCGGCGTCGACCGCGGCGCTTTGATCGACTTGCCGACCGACGAATGGTGCGGGTTCGGCGCCGACGATATGCGACCGGGCAGCGTCATGTTCGCCGAGTTGGTGCGCGGCGAGATCGTGCAGCGCGTCGCGGAGTTGTCGCGCCGCGACGGGCGACGTTTTTGGTGTCGCATGAGCGGTAGCGTGATCAGCCGCACCGATCCGCTACGCGGTACGGTATGGATGTTGGAGGATGTGACGCGCGAGCGCCAGGCGGCGGAAGAGTTGCGCCAAGCCAAGGAAATGGCCGAAGGCGCCACGCGCATGAAATCCAATTTTCTGGCGAACATGAGCCATGAAATCCGCACGCCGATGAATGCGATCATCGGCATGTCGCATCTGGCGCTCAAGACCGAGATGACGCCGAAACAACGCGACTATCTGGATAAAATCCTCCATTCCGGACAACATTTGTTGGGCATTCTCAACGACATTCTGGATTTTTCCAAGATCGAAGCCGGCAAACTGAACGTCGAGCACACCGAATTCGAATTGGCGAAGGTGCTCGACAATGTCGCCGGATTGATCGCCGAGAAGACCTGCGACAAGGGGCTGGAGTTGGTGTTCGATATCGATCCGCACGTTCCGCCGATCTTGGTGGGCGACCCCTTGCGATTGGGGCAAATCCTGATCAATTATGCCAACAACGCCGTCAAATTCACGCAGCAAGGCGAGATCGGCGTGCATGTCAGGCTGCATCTAGCGCTGGAAAAAGAGGTGGTGGTGTATTTCGCCGTTAAGGATACCGGCATCGGTTTGACGCAGGAGCAAATGGGACGGCTGTTTCAGAGTTTTTCGCAGGCGGATGCCTCGACGACGCGTCAATTCGGCGGCACCGGTCTGGGTTTGGCCATTTCCAAGAAACTGGCCGAACTGATGGGCGGCGAAGTCGGCGTCAACAGCGAACCCGGCGCCGGCGCCACCTTCTGGTTTACCGCGCGCTTAGGACGCGGCACGACAGCGGCGCGCTCCTTGGTGCCCGATCCCGACTTGCGCGGACGTCATGTGATGGTGGTCGATGACAACGACAGCGCGCGCGCGGTGATTCGCGATCTGTTGCAAACGATGTCGTTCGATGTCGCCGAATTCGATTCGGGAAAAGCCGTTCTGAGCGAATTGCAAAATTACATGCCGAACGAAAGTCCGCCCGGCGAGATCGTGTTTCTCGATTGGCAGATGCCCGGCATGGACGGAATCGAGACGGCGCGGCGGATCCGCGCTCTGCCGTTAAATCCGCCGCCGCATCTGGTGATCATCACGGCGTATGGGCGCGAAGACTTATTGCAGCAGGCGCAGGCCGCAGGGGTTGCCGACATCATCGTCAAGCCGGTGAATGCGTCGACCTTGTTCGATTGCACGGTGAATTTGTTGCGCGGCGACAAAGGTGCGGCGACTCGCTCGACCGCACCCGTCGCCGCGTTGCCGCCGATGGAGCGACTGGTTGGATTGCGGGGCGCGCGCGTACTGTTGGTGGAGGACAACGAACTCAACCAACAAGTGGCGATGGAATTGCTGAAGGAGGTCGGACTGATGGTCGATCTTGCCGAAGACGGTTCGGTTGCCGTTGCCAAGGCGCTGACCAACGCGTACGACGTCGTGTTGATGGATATGCAAATGCCCGTGATGGATGGAGTCGCCGCTACGGTGGAACTCAAGCGATTGGGGGTTTCGGTTCCGATTATCGCCATGACGGCAAATGCGATGAACACCGACCGCGAGCGCTGTTTGGCGGTAGGCATGGTCGATTTCGTCAGCAAGCCGATCGATCCGGAAGCGCTCTGGGAGACGTTGATGAAATGGCTTGGCCCCGGACGGCGGGCAGAAGCATCGAAAGTCGGCGCTGGCGAGACGGCTGGTGCGGTGGGCGAGGCGGCGACGGAGGTTCCGGTTGTCCGCGACGCCCAAACGTTGCCGGCGGCTTTGAGCCAGATTGCCGGACTGGATTGCGCATTGGGATTGAAACGCGTCATGGACAAGACGCCGTTGTATCTGTCCATCCTGCGACGCTTCGTTGCGAGTCAGAGTTCGATCGCAGAAGAAATTCGTGTGGCGCTGCAAGCGAACGATACGGCGACGGCGGAGCGTTTGACGCATACCCTGAAAGGCGTCGCGGGCAGTATCGGTGCGACGCAACTGCAAAACGAGGCGGCGGAACTCGAAGCGGCGATCAAGCAAGACCGCGGCGATGGCAGCGGCAACGTCGGGCGCGAGTTAACGGACGGTTTGGCGCTATCCCTGACCCAACTGGTGGCGGCGCTCGAAGCTGCTTTGCCGCCCGATCCGGCGTTGGCGTCGGCATTGGCGGTCGTTGTCGATGCGCAACGACTCAA
>DATETD010000178.1:0-8874 GCA_035283885.1 Rhodocyclaceae bacterium | reverse complement strand
GGCAACGATCCGTTCTCGGCGCTGTACAAGACGCCCGCCGTATTGGCGAAGCTGATTGAAAACGGTGCCTTGGGGCAAAAGACCGGCGGCGGCTTCTACAAGAAAGTCGGCAAGGACATCAAGCGCCTGGATTTCGCCTCGGGCGACTATGTCGCCGGCGGCGCCAAGGCCGACGATGTCGTCGTGCGCATGCTGAAGGAAAAAGATCCGGTCAAGCGCATGAAAGCGCTACGCGAGTCGAGCAACAAGCAAGCGCAGTTCCTCTGGGCGATCTACCGCGATGCCTTCCACTACATCGCCGTGCATCTCGAATCGATCGCCGACAACGCGCGCGACATCGATTTCGCCATGCGCTGGGGCTTCGGCTGGAAGCTAGGCCCGTTCGAAGTGTGGCAAGCCGCCGGTTGGCAGCAAATCGCCACCTGGGTTAAAGAAGACATCGACGCCGGTAAGGCGCTGTGCGCAACCCCCTTGCCCGACTGGGTCTTCGACGGTCGTACCGGCGTGCATACCGAAGCCGGATCCTGGGCGCCGGCGAGCAAGGGCTATGCACCGCGCTCCTCAATGGCGGTGTATCAACGTCAAACCTTCCGCGCTCCCGTATTCGGTTCCGGCGCCGCAGACGGCGCTACCGCCGGCACGACCTTCTTCGAAGACGAGTCGGTGCGCATTTGGCATCAGAACGACGATGTGCTGATTCTGTCGCTGAAGACCAAGATGCACGTCATCGGGCCGGGAGTCGTCGTCGGTCTCGAAAAAGCGATTGCCGAAGCCGAGCGTAATTACAAAGGCTTGGTGATCTGGGGTGCGGACGCTGCCGAAGGCGGCGCGTTCTCCGCCGGCGCCGACTTGCAGTCGATGCTGCCGCTGTTCATGTCGGGCGGCATCAAAGCCATCGAGCCGGTAGTCGCGCAACTGCAAACCGCGCACCAAGCGCTGAAGTACGCGAACGTGCCGGTCGTCGCCGCCGTGGGCGGTCTGGCGCTGGGCGGCGGCTGCGAGCTGATGCTGCATGCGAGCCGTCGCGTCGCCTTGCTGGAGTCCTATATCGGCTTGGTCGAAGTAGGCGTGGGTCTGATTCCCGCCGGCGGCGGTTTGAAAGAAGCGGCAGTTCGCGCTGCGGCGGACGCCAAAGGCAACGACATCTTCCAGTTCCTCAAGAACTACTTCATGAACGCCGCCACGGCGGGCGTATCGAAGTCGGCGCTCGAAGCCAAGCAAATGGGCTACCTGCGTCAAGACGACGTGATCGTCTACAACCCTTACGAACTGCTGCATGTCGCCAAGGTCGAAGCGCGCGCGATGTTCGACGCCGGCTATCGCCCCGCACTGCAAAAGCTGGTGCCGGTCACGGGCCGCTATGGCGTCGGCACGATCATGATGCAATTGGTCAACATGCGCGACGGCGGCTTCATCTCCGCTCACGACTTTAAGCTGGGCCAGATGATCGCCGAGATCGTTTGCGGCGGCGATGTGGATTCCGGCAGCCTAGTCAGCGAACAATGGCTGCTCGATCTGGAGCGCAAGGCCTTTATGGAATTGCTGAACCATCCCAAGACCCAGGAACGCATCATGGGCATGATGCAGACCGGCAAGCCCGTCCGTAACTAATTGGCCGTAATCGACATTAATCAGCTGCGCTGGAGTTTTTCTCCGGCGCGCACGTTAGGAGAATTTGTATGACCAAGCAACTGCAAGACGCCTATGTCGTGGCGGCGACGCGTACGCCGATCGGCAAAGCCCCTCGTGGCATGTTCCGCAACACCCGCCCGGACGATCTACTGGTGCGCGCCGTTCAAGCGGCCGTCGCCGCGGTTCCCGGCCTCGACCCCAAACTGATCGAAGACGCGATCGTCGGCTGCTCGTTCCCCGAAGCCGAACAAGGCTTCAACATGGCGCGCACCGCGATGCTGCTGGCCGGCCTGCCGAACACCGTCGGCGGCGTGACCATCAACCGTTACTGCGCCTCGGGCATCACCGCCGTGGCGATGGCGGCCGACCGCATCCGCGTCGGTCAAGCCGACGTGATGATCGCCGGCGGCGCCGAGTCGATGTCGATGGTGCCGATGGGCGGCTACCATCCCTCGATCAACATGCGTTTGTTCGAAGACGCCAACATCGGTATGGCCTACGGCATGGGTTTGACCGCCGAAAAGGTCGCCGCGCAATGGAAAGTCAGCCGCGAAGCGCAAGATCAATTCGCGCTCGAATCGCATCAAAAGGCGATCGCCGCCCAGCAAGCCGGCGAATTCAAGGATGAAATCACGCCGTTCGACATCGTCGACCGCGTGCCGAATCTCGCCACCGGCCAAGTCGACGCCAAGAAGCGCACCGTCGATCTGGACGAAGGCGCGCGCGCCGACTCCAGCCTGGCGTCGCTGACCAAGTTGAAGCCCGTGTTCGCCGCCAAGGGCTCGGTCACCGCCGGCAACAGCTCGCAAATGTCCGACGGCGCCGGTGCGCTGATTCTGGTGAGCGAAAAGATTTTGAAGCAATTCAATCTGACGCCGCTGGCGCGTTTCGCCTCGTTCGCCGTACGCGGCGTGCCGCCCGAAATCATGGGGATCGGCCCGAAAGAAGCGATTCCGCTGGCCTGCAAGGCGGCGGGCATCACGCAAGATCAGATCGACTGGTTCGAACTGAACGAAGCGTTTGCCGCCCAATCGCTCGCCGTGGTGCAAGACCTCGGCCTCGATCCGAGCAAGGTGAACCCCATGGGCGGCGCGATCGCCCTGGGTCACCCGCTCGGCGCGACCGGCGCGATCCGCTCCGCGACCGTGGTGCACGCCTTGCGTCGCCGCAACCTGAAGTACGGCATGGTGACGATGTGCGTCGGCGCAGGTATGGGTGCCGCCGGGATTTTCGAGCGCATGTAATCCTTGTCGGCAACGCGCGAGAGTATGCGGCTCGCGCGTTGTTCGCGTTGTTCGTTGTGGCTCATCCCCGAAGGAAGGCAGTTTGCCTTCCTTTTTCATAAGGCGAATGGCAAGCTTGTTACGCAAGCGATAAAAAAACGGGAAAGAAAACGTCATGAGCGATTTACCGGTGGGACTGACCTCGCCCCCGGAGGGCTATACCGACTGGCTGGTCGAGCTAAAAGCCCGTATCCACACCGCTCAGCAGCGCGCCACATTGGCGGTCAATCGCGAGCTGGTGCTGCTGTACTGGCAGATCGGGCGCGATATTCTGGCGCGGCAGGCGAGTCAAGGATGGGGCGCTAAGGTGATTGAGCGCTTGGCGCAGGATTTGCGCGCAGCGTTTCCCGACATGAAGGGGTTTTCGCCGCGCAATCTCAAATACATGCGCGCTTTTGCCGAAGCATGGCCGGATGCGGAATTTGTGCAACAGGCTGTTGCACAATTCCCCTGGTATCACCAGTTGGCGCTGTTGGACAGGCTGCCTGACCCTGAAAGCCGCCGCTGGTATGGGGTCAAGGCCATTGAGTACAACTGGTCTGCCCAGCATCGAACAGATCGAGCGCGAATTGGCGCGCGATCATGCATCTATCGAAGACGATTCGCAATGAGCAACCCAAGCAACGCACCGTTCCCTCGGTGTCTATCGTCACGGCGCCGTTGCGCCGACCGTTAAAAGTCGGCGCTGGCGGGACGGATAGCGAATACCCGATCAGGCGATGGCGGCAGCGACTTTTTGCGCCGTCGGCGCCGGCTGGCGCATCAGATAATCGAAAGCCAATAGACTGGCCTTGGCGCCTTCGCCCATCGCAATCACGATTTGCTTATACGGCGTGGTGGTCGCATCGCCCGCCGCGAATATGCCAGGGAGCGACGTCTGGCCACGCGCATCGATTTCGATCTCGCCGCGCGACGACAAGGCGAGGCTGCCTTTGAGCCAATCGGTATTCGGCAATAAGCCGATCTGCACGAACACCCCGGCCAAATCGATGCGGTGCGTGGCGCCGCCGATGCGGTCGCGATAACTCAGGCTCGTGAGCTTTTCGCCGTCGCCGCCGACTTCGGTGGTCAAGGCGCTGGTAATTACCGTCACGTTCGGCAAACTGGCGAGCTTGGCCTGCAACACCGCGTCGGCGCGTAGTTTGGCGTCGAATTCGAGCAAAGTCACATGCGCGACGATGCCGGCGAGATCGATCGCCGCCTCGACGCCCGAATTGCCGCCGCCGATCACCGCGACGCGCTTGCCCTTGAACAAGGGGCCGTCGCAATGCGGGCAATACGCCACGCCGCGTCCACGGTATTCGCGCTCGCCGGGCACGTTCATCTCGCGCCAGCGCGCGCCGGTGGCGAGCACCACCGCCTTGGCCTTGAGCGTTGCGCCGCTGGCCAGACGCACCTGCGCCAAACCGTCGTCGCCCGCCGGCAGCAAGGCGGATGCGCTTTGTAAATCGATAATATCGACCTCGTGCGTGCGCACATGGGCTTCGAGCGCCGCCGCCAACTTCGGCCCTTCGATATGCGGAACTGCAATCAAATTCTCGATCCCCAAGGTGTCGAGCACTTGCCCGCCGAAACGTTCGGCGACCACGCCGGTGCGAATTCCCTTGCGCGCCGCATAAATCGCCGCCGCCGCGCCCGCCGGGCCACCGCCGACGATCAAGACATCGTAAGCCTCCTTGGCCGCCAAGCGCGCAACTTCGCGCTCTGCTGCGCCGGTATCGATCTTGGCGACGATTTCTTCGAGCGTCATCCGCCCTTGACCGAGCAGTTCGCCGTTTAAAAATACGCTCGGCACCGCCATGATATTGCGCTGCATGACTTCGTCTTGAAACAACGCGCCGTCGATCGTCGTTGCCTCGACGCCGGGGTTGAGCGCGGCCATCGTGTTCAAGGCTTGCACCACGTCCGGGCAGTTGTGGCACGACAGCGAGATGAAGACTTCGAAACGAAACCCACCGGGCAAGGCGCGGATTTGCGCCAACGTCGCTTCGTCGGCTTTGGGCGGATGGCCGCCGACATGCAGCAAGGCCAACACCAACGAGGTGAATTCATGCCCCATCGGTATGCCGGCGAAGCGCACGCGCGCCGCCTCGCCGGGACGACCGACGGTAAATGACGGCGCGCGACGGTCGGCGCCATCGTCGCGCATGCCGACCAAAGGCGACAGCGCGGCGATCTGCTGCAACAGCGCGCGCATCTCCGCCGCCGCCGGACTGTCGTCGAGCGTGGCGACCAGTTCGATCGGCTGGCGCAATTTTTCGAGGTAGGCTTTAAGCTGGTTTCTGATCGCGGTGTCGAGCATGATACGTCTCCTGAAGAACGCCCCTAGCAAACACTAGGGGCTGAGGTTGAAGCGGATTCCGGCGTCAGATTTTGCCGACGAGATCGAGCGAGGGCGACAAGGTCGCAGCACCCGGCGTCCATTTCGCCGGGCAGACTTCGCCCGGATGCGACGCCACATACTGCGCGGCCTGTACCTTGCGCAACAATTCCTTGGCGTCGCGCCCGATGCCGTTATCGTGAATCTCGCACAGCTTGATCGCGCCGTCGGGATTGACGACGAAGGTTCCGCGCAAGGCCAAGCCTTCTTCTTCGATCATCACCTCGAAGTTGCGCGTGATCGCGCCGGTCGGATCGCCGATCAATGGGTATTGGATTTTCTTGATCGTCTCCGAGGTATCGTGCCAAGCCTTGTGGGTGAAATGCGTGTCGGTGGAGACACCGTAGATTTCGACGCCGAGCGCCTTGAAGGCGGCGTAGTTGTCGGCCAGATCGCCCAACTCGGTCGGGCAAACGAAGGTGAAATCGGCGGGGTAGAAAAAGACCACGGACCAGCGGCCTTTAAGATCGGCGTCGCTCACCGGTACGAACTTGCCGTTGTGGTAGGCGGTGGCTTTGAAGGGTTTGACGGTGGTGTTGATCAGCGACATGGTGGTTCTCCTTGGTGGGTGGGTGATGGGGGATGCGATGAAGCGTATCTTAAGCAATCGCTATCCATTGATCCAATTGATTGTTTTAATCGCATCGATAGTTAATAGCTATCTAGATGAAAGTCGGCGCTGGCGGGACGGCGGTGGAACGCCGGCATCGCTCGCGATATGCAAGTGAGATGGCAGCGATGTGGCGTTATAATCCGCGCTTTTCCCGGGAGACCACCGTGGCCCTTAATTGCGTTCCATCCGGCATCGACTTGCCGAACGATTTCAATGTAATCATCGAGATATCGATGCACTCGGAACCTATTAAGTACGAAGTGGATAAAACTTCCGGTGCGATTTTTGTCGACCGCTTCATGTCCACCGCCATGCACTACCCCTGCAATTACGGCTATATCCCGCACACGATTTCGGGCGATGGCGATCCGGTCGATGTGTTGGTGATGTCGCAGTTCGCCTTGCCGCCGGGGGTCGTAGTGCGCTGTCGCCCGGTTGGCATGCTGAAAATGCTCGACGAAGCGGGCGAGGATTCCAAATTACTGGCGGTGCCGGTCGATAAACTCACGCCGATGTATCGCGATATCGAAAGTCCGCGCGATTTTCCGCAGTTCGTGCTGGATCAGATTTCGCACTTTTTCGAACACTACAAAGACCTGGAGCCCGGCAAGTTCGCCCAGGTTCGCGGTTGGGTCGACGCCGAAGAAGCCAAGAAAGAGATTATGCAAGGTGTCGCCAACTTCAGTGCCGCCAAGGAAAAACCGGCATTCTGAAGCCCATTTGGATTTTTTCACGCTAGCTATCCACTCCCGCCATGTCCAAACTTCGCATCGCCATCGTCCAATTCAACGCCATCGTCGGCGATCTTGCCGGTAATGTGGAGCGACTGCTCGGCTTTGCCGCGCGCGCCCAAACCGGCGGCGCGAACGTGCTGCTGACGCCGGAGTTGGCGCTATGCGGCTATCCGCCCGAGGATTTGTTGCTGCGCCCCGATTTTTATCGCGCCTGCGATAAGGAATTGATCGCGCTGGCGGCGGCGACGCCGCTGCCGATGGTAATCGGCCACGCAACCGAGATCGATGGGCGGCACTACAACGCCGCCTCGTTGATCGCGCACGGCCAGGTTTTGGCGACGTATCGTAAGCATCGCTTGCCGAATTACGAAGTGTTCGACGAGGCGCGTTACTTTACCGCCGGCGACGAACCCTGCCTTATCGAACTCAATGGCGTGCGCTGCGGTTTGGCGATCTGCGCCGATGTGTGGGCTTCCGGCCCCGCCGAGCAGGCGGCGGTGCAGGGCGCCGAACTGCTGCTGACCTTGAATGCCTCGCCGTTCCATTCGAATAAAAAGGAGCGGCGCTACGAAGTGCTGAGGGAGCGCGTCAAGGCCACGGGCCGACCGGTGATCTACGCCAATCTGGTCGGCGGTCAGGACGAACTGGTGTTCGACGGCGCCTCGTTCGCGCTCGACGACCAAGGGCGCGTGACGCATCAACTGCCGAGCTTCGTCGAGACATTGGCCTTCATCGACTATGCCGATGGCCGGCTATTGCCCGGCGAGATCGCGCCGGCGATGTCGTATGAGGCGGAAATCTACGGCGCGCTGACCCTAGGGATCCGCGATTATCTCGGCAAGAATCGCTTCCCCGGCGCGATTCTCGGCCTGTCGGGCGGCATCGATTCGGCACTGACCTTGGCCTTGGCCGTCGATGCGCTCGGCGCCGATCGGGTGCAGGCGGTGATGATGCCGTCTCCATGGACCGCGCAAATGAGTCTCGACGATTCGCGCGAAATGGTGCGCCGCCTTGGCGTGCGTTACGACGAAATTCCGATTGCGACGGCGATGGAGCAATTCGCCGTCCTGCTGGCGCCGACTTTTGCGAGCCTCGGCCCCAAGCCCGCATGGGACACCACCGACGAGAATCTGCAAGCGCGGATTCGCGGCCTGTTGCTGATGGCGATCTCCAACCGCACCGGTCGTTTGGTGCTGACGACCGGCAATAAGAGCGAAATGGCCGTGGGTTACGCGACCTTATACGGCGATATGGCGGGCGGCTTTGCGGTCATCAAGGACGTGCTTAAGACATCGGTGTATGCGCTCGCCGAGTACCGCAATTCGCAGGGCGAGGTGATTCCGCGCAATATCATCGTGCGCCCCCCTTCGGCGGAGTTGAAGCCGGATCAGACCGACCAAGATACCTTGCCGCCTTACGAGGTGCTCGACGCGATCGTCGAAGCGTATATGGAGCGCGACGAGTCGCCGCGCCAGATGATCGCGCGCGGCTACGACGAGGCCGAGGTGCGCCGCGTGGTCGGCATGCTGAAGAAAAACGAATACAAGCGCCGCCAAGCGGCGGTCGGCATCCGCATCACGCCGCGCGGTTTCGGCAAAGATTGGCGCTATCCGATAACATCCGGCTATCTCGACGAATACTAAGCGAATACTAACCTGGAGCCTGTTTATGAAGAAAATCGAAGCCATCATCAAACCCTTCAAACTCGACGAAGTACGCGAGGCCTTGTCGGATGTCGGCATTACTGGCCTGACGGTCTGCGAAGTCAAAGGCTTCGGGCGGCAGAAAGGCCACACCGAACTGTATCGCGGCGCGGAATATGTGGTGGATTTCCTGCCCAAGATCAAGATCGAAATCGTTGTCGCCGACGAAACCGTCGAAGCGGCGATCGACGCGATCATCAAGGCGGCGCGCACCGGCAAAATCGGCGACGGCAAGATTTTCGTCTCGGAGGTCGAGCAGGTGGTGCGCATTCGCACCGGCGAAAGCGGGCCGGCGGCGATCTAAAACTTTGCCGCCGCCGCCTTTTCGCAACCGTAGGTCGGGGCGTTTTCGCCCGACTCGCCCTTTTTCCAGCTACGGTAAGCGCCTTCGATCCGATTGAGTTCGTGATTGACGACGGTTTTTTTCCTTTTGGGCTTATTCCCGCCGTTGCCGCCGACGGTTTCGATATCCGTCGTCGTCCATGTAATCCGTATGTCGTTGAAAACGGCGGGAATGTCGTTGACGGTT